>NZ_JABULD010000609.1:0-3210 GCF_014060985.1 Pseudomonas sp. MD195_PC81_125 | reverse complement strand
ATCTTTTGATCTTGCTTTTGATATTAAAAAACAACATCAAAAGATCGCACCTTCGGCAGCTCCTACATTGACCGGGTCACCCTGGGTTATTTGCGCAGCGCGGCGATCGCGTCTACCGCTTCACGAATCAAGGCCGGGCCTTTGTAGATGAACCCGGAGTAAACCTGCACCAGGCTCGCACCCGCCACGATCTTCTCGGCCGCATGCTTGCCCTCGGTGATGCCGCCAGCGGCAATGATCGGCAAGCGCCCCCCCAGCTCAGCCGCCAACACCTTCACGGTATGCGTGCTCTTGTCGCGCACCGGGGCGCCGGACAGACCGCCCGCTTCGTCACCGTGCTCCATGCCTTCGACGCCGACGCGACTCAGGGTGGTGTTGGTGGCGATCACCGCGTCCATCCCGGTTTCGATCAATGCCTGAGCCACTTGCGCGGTCTCTTCGTCGGTCATGTCCGGGGCGATCTTGATCGCCAGCGGTACATGTTTGCCGTGGCGCAGGGCCAGTTCGGCGCGGCGCGTGGCCAGGTCCGCCAGCAACTGCTTGAGCGAATCACCGAACTGCAGACTGCGCAGGCCCGGGGTGTTCGGCGAGCTGACGTTGACCGTGACATAGCTGGCGTGGGCATACACCTTGTCCAGGCAAATCAGGTAGTCATCCACGGCGCGCTCGACCGGAGTGTCGAAGTTCTTGCCGATGTTGATCCCCAGCACGCCCTTGTATTTGGCTGCAGCGACCCGCGCCAGCAGGTTATCCACACCGAGGTTGTTGAAGCCCATGCGATTGATGATCGCCTCGGCCTCCGGCAGGCGGAAGATCCGTGGTTTCGGGTTGCCCGGCTGCGGACGCGGGGTCACGGTGCCGATTTCGACAAAGCCGAAACCCAGTTGCGAGAAACCGTCGATGGCCGCGCCGTTCTTGTCCAGACCGGCCGCCAGACCCACCGGATTCGGGAAGTCCAGGCCCATGACCGTCACCGGCAGGTTCGCCGGCTTCTTGCACAGCAAGCCGTTGAGGCCCAAACGCCCACCCGCGCCGATCAGATCCAGCGACAGATCGTGGGAGGTTTCCGGGGAAAGTTTGAACAACAGCTGACGGGCCAGGGTGTACATGGGCGGCGATGACTCGGGCGGCGAAAAGAGGCGGCGATTATAGCCGGGCATCGCCCCCCGGCGCGAGGCGCACAGGCAAATCAGCCTGACTGGCATATGCCTTGCACTTTTGCGGTTATCAGCCCGCAGGCCAATGGCGGCGTGCGGGCACGGACAATGGCGTCGTCCTCAGGTTTGCTCGGGCAAAGCCTGGGACGGCGTTTTTTTTTCAAGGTGGTTTTATATGAATGATTCGTCCGTCGGGCCACTGGCCTGGGTCAATGGCAGTGATACCCCGGAAAAAAGCGTGGTCAATCTCGGTTTCATGGCCTTGAGCGACTGCGCCTCGGTGATCGTGGCCGCCACACAAGGCTTCGCCCAGCCTTACGGCCTGACGATCAACCTCAAGCGTCAGGCGTCCTGGGCGACCTTGCGCGACAAACTGGTCAGCGGTGAACTGGATGTCGCCCACAGCCTGTACGGGCTGATTTACGCGGTGCATCTGGGTATCGGTGGCGTGGCGCCGAGCGACATGGCGGTGCTGATGGGGCTGAACCAGAACGGCCAGAGCCTCAACCTGTCCCACGGTTTACAGCAACTGGGCGTGACCAGTCCTGAAGCGCTGGATCGGCACGCGCACCAAACCCGCGCAAAACTGACCTTCGCCCAGACTTTCCCCACCGGTACCCACGCGATGTGGCTGTATTACTGGCTGGCGAGTCAGGGCATTCATCCGTTGCAGGACGTCGACAGCGTGGTGGTGCCGCCGCCGCAAATGGTCGCGCACCTGCAAGCCGGGCGCATCGATGGTTTCTGCGTCGGTGAGCCGTGGGCGGCGGCCGCCGTGCAACAGGATCTGGGGTTCACCCTGGCGACCAGCCAGAGCATCTGGCCCGATCATCCGGAGAAAGTCCTCGGCTGCACCCGCGCGTTCGTCGAGCAATACCCCAACAGCGCCCGGGCGCTGGTAATGGCGATTCTCGAGGCCAGCCGTTTCATTGAACAAAGCGCGGAAAACCGCCGCAGCACCGCGCAGTTGCTGAGCGCCCCGGAATATCTCGACGCCCCGCTGTCCTGCATCGAACCGCGTTTTCTCGGGGATTACGCCGACGGCCTCGGCAATCGCTGGCAGGACCCGCACGCCTTGCGTTTTCACGGCAACGGCGAGGTGAATTTGCCGTATCTGTCCGACGGCATGTGGTTCATGACCCAATTCCGTCGCTGGGGCCTGTTGCGCGAGGATCCCGACTACCTCGCGGTGGCCCGCCAGGTTCAGCAACTGGACATCTACCGCGAAGCCGCCACCGCCGTCGGTGTCGCCGCGTGGGGCAAGGAGATGCGCAGCAGCCAGTTGCTCGATGGCAAAGTCTGGGACGGCAGCGATCCGGCCGCATACGCCCGCAGTTTCAAGCTGCACGCCCTGAGCGACGCCGCTCCTCTTCTCGCCCGCCGCTGACAGGAGGCCGCCAGCATGTTGCGCATTCTGCTGATCAACGACACCGCGAAAAAAGTCGGGCGCCTGAAAGCCGCGCTGACCGAGGCGGGTTTCGAGGTCATCGATGAGTCCGGCCTGACCATCGACCTGCCGGCCCGCGTCGAAACGGTGCGCCCGGACGTGATCCTGATCGATACCGAGTCACCGGGCCGCGATGTGATGGAGCAAGTGGTGCTGGTCAGCCGCGACCAGCCCCGGCCGATCGTGATGTTCACCGACGAACACGACCCGGGGGTGATGCGTCAGGCGATCAAGTCCGGGGTCAGCGCCTACATCGTCGAAGGCATCCACGCCCAGCGCCTGCAGCCGATTCTCGATGTGGCCATGGCCCGCTTCGAAAGCGATCAGGCCTTGCGCGCGCAACTGCTGGCCCGCGACCAGCAACTGGCCGAGCGCAAACGCATCGAGCTGGCCAAAGGGCTGCTGATGAAAATGAAGGACTGCAACGAAGAAGAGGCCTACACCCTGATGCGCCGCCAGGCCATGAGCCGTCAGCAGAAACTGATTCAGGTGGCGGAGCAGATCATTGCCATGAGTGAGTTGCTCGGCTGATTGAAGAGCAAAAGATCGCAGCCTTCGGCAGCTCCTACAAAAGGCACGCAATTTCCTGTAGGAGCTGCCGAAGGC
>NZ_JABULD010000201.1:0-4188 GCF_014060985.1 Pseudomonas sp. MD195_PC81_125 | reverse complement strand
CCGCCTGGCCCTGTGGGAGCTGGCTTGCCAGCGATGAGGCCAGAGCCGATACAAAATCTGTTGGATCAGAATGCAAAAAGCCCCGACATTCACATGCCGGGGGCTTTTGGTTTTCAGCGATTCACTCAGACCTGTGGATCGCCAACGTGCAGGATCTTCATGCCGTTGGTGCCGCCGGTGGTGTGGTAGCTGTCGCCCTTGGTCAGGATGACCCAGTCGCCTTTTTTCCACGACGCCGCGCTTGACCAGCTCGTCGATGGCTTTCTGGCTGACTTCGTTCGGGGCCAGCGAAGCCGGATCGAACGGAACGGTGTACACGCCACGGAACATCGCCGCGCGGGCCTGGGCTTCGCGGTGCGGGGTGAAGCAGTAGATCGGCACCGACGAACGGATACGCGACATGATCAGCGGGGGTGTAGCCGCTCTCGGTCAGCGCGATGATCGCCTTGACGCCCGGGAAGTGGTTGGCGGTGTACATGGTCGCCAGCGCAATGCTCTCGTCGCAGCGCTCGAATTCCTTACCGATGCGGTGGCTGGACGTCTTGCTGGTCGGGTGCTTTTCAGCGCCAACGCAGATGCGCGCCATGGCCTGCACGGCTTCCAGCGGATAAGCGCCGGCAGCGGATTCGGCAGACAGCATCACGGCGTCGGTGTAGTCGAGCACGGCGTTGGCCACGTCGGACACTTCGGCGCGGGTCGGCATCGGGTTCTGGATCATCGACTCCATCATCTGGGTCGCCACGATCACCGCTTTGTTGTGGCGGCGTGCATGCAGAATGATCTTCTTCTGAATGCCCACCAGCTCGGCGTCGCCGATTTCCACACCGAGGTCGCCACGGGCAACCATGACGGCGTCGGAGGCCTTGATCAGACCGTCGAGGGTTTCGTCATCGGCCACGGCTTCGGCGCGCTCGATCTTCGCCACCAGCCAGGCAGTGCCGCCAGCTTCATCGCGCAGTTGACGGGCGTAGTTCATGTCCGCCGCATCACGCGGGAAAGACACGGCGAGGTAGTCGACTTCCATTTCGGCGGCGAGCTTGATGTCGGCCTTGTCTTTTTCAGTCAGGGCCGGAGCAGTCAGGCCGCCGCCGCGACGGTTGATGCCTTTGTGGTCGGACAGCGGGCCGCCGATGGTCACGATGCAGTGCAGTTCGGTGGCAGTGGCGGTTTCAACGCGCATCACCACGCGGCCGTCGTCGAGCAGCAGCTCGTCGCCCACGCCGCAGTCCTTGACCAGATCCGGGTAGTCGATGCCGACCACTTGCTGGTTGCCTTCGGTCAACGGATGGCTGGTGGAGAAGGTGAACTTGTCACCGATCTTCAGCTCGATGCGCTTGTTGGCGAATTTGGCGATACGGATTTTCGGGCCTTGCAGGTCGCCCAGCAGGGCGACGAAGCGGCCGTGCTTGGCCGCGAGGTCACGCACCAGCTTCGCGCGAGCCTTGTGCTCGTCGGGGGTGCCGTGGGAGAAGTTCAGACGGGCGACGTCCAGACCAGCCAGAATCAGCTGTTCGAGAACTTCCGGCGAGTTACTGGCCGGGCCAAGGGTAGCGACGATTTTGGTACGACGGACGGACATGCAAAGACTCCTCAGGTTCAAGCGCTCGCAGAGGCTACTACGCTCTTTGGGTGTAGTCATTGTTCGTTTGCACTACTTATTGTTTTCTTTATTGAACGCGACAATCGGAACAAAGGACTCTGAAGATTTCTCGCCCGAGGTCGATAATGTTCATAAGACAGGAGAATACCCCATGCGATTCGTGCCCATTGCCGCCCTTGCCCTCAGCGTCCTCGCCGTCACGGGCTGCACCCGTTGGTCGATGAACCATCATCTGAACAACGCCTACAGCGCCTATGACCGGGGCAATTGCGAGCAGGTGATGCTCGAACTGTCCAAGGTCGAACGCGCCAGCCGTGCCCGCCCGTATGTGTGGCCGGAAGTGTCGATGATGCGCGGTCAGTGCCTGGAACGGCAAAAAATGTACATCGACGCGGCGCAGACCTACCAGTTCATCATCGCCTCGTACCCCAACAGCGAATACGCCTTCCGCGCTCGCGCGCGCCTGGAAACCCTGCAGAGCCTGGGTCATTACCCGACGCGTAGCGCAGCGGCCGTGCCAGGTCCGCAACGCTTCTGATGCCGGGTGTCATACAAACGCTGGCCGACTGTACAAGCTGAGCTATAGTCCATTGATCCGGTTCGGCGCCTGGCGCCCGAACCGAGGCAACACCTGCGACTGGTAGAGGTTGAGGTGATGGCGTATTGGCGACCGTCACACCGGGAGCGGGGAGAGCGTGTCTGCGAGACGGGCCCGTTCCGAAGCAAAGGTGCGGCTCTTTAGTGGAGCCTTGCATGGCGTACTGCGCATGTTTACTGACCGCCGAATCGAACGGCATCAACTGCCGTACTTCCTCCGGGTGTACAACAGCGTCACCGACAAACCCATCGGTTTTCTGGGCAACGTGTCCGAAGACGGGCTGATGCTCATCAGTCAGTTGCCGATGATGATCGGCGCCGAATTCCATCTACGCCTGAAAATCCCTGCCAGCGATGGTTGCCAGCAGGTGATCGACCTCAACGCGTGCTGCCTGTGGTGCCAGGAAGACGCCACACCGCTGCATTACGACGCCGGCTTCAGCCTGCAACGCCCGCCTCCGGAATACGGGCAATTGGTCGAGGCGCTGCGCCAGTACTTCAGCTTCCAGCCATTGCCGGCTTCGGCCTGACTTCGGCGGCGCTCGCACGATTGCCATCGCGGGCAAGACCGCTTCCACAGTGTCCGGGGTTGATCAAGGAATGTGTGCACACAACAAATCCCTGGGGGAGCGGGCTTGCCCGCGAAGGCATCAGACCCGACAACGTCTATCTACGGGCTAACCCACAGCAATCGCCCGCTCACTGTCCAGCGTCTTCTCTGCCAGCAACAACCCCATCTCGCTCAACTGATAAATCGCCATCGCCAGATGCCGTGGTTGGTCTTCCAGGCTGTCCGCCAGATCCAGCAGCAGAGTGCTCACCGACTAAACGAGAGGTGGCGGCTGGACGCAGGTTAGTCGACCGGGAGGACTACGAAAAAACCGGCGCGCCCGAGGGCGCCCTGCGCACAGCCACCATTGAGTGCGGGGATAGGGAATACCCGACTTAATGACGCTCATGCACCTTTCGCAGTACCTCCCGGGCGACTAAACCCGACCACTGATTGGCAGCGGCACGGATCACGTTACGGGGCATCGGCAAGGCGCACAAGCCGGCGGATTCTGGCGGATCTGTAGGCAAAGGCGCGAGGCGTTGTAGTTTGCTGCGCGTGTCGAAGTAGGGCGGGGAATCGTTAGCTATTTTAGTGTCTATAAAATATTTTTTTAGAAGTATTTGATCTTTTTAACTGTCAGTTCTGACAGTAGGCGGGTGAGCAGCGGGGAAGTAAATTAAAACTTCACTTGAGGAGAATGTTATGAAGGACGCGAAAATTGATTTGAGTGAAGTTGAGCTTTGGGCGAAGTTCCAAGCTGAAAGGTCAGGAACTATTTATCATGGGCGAGGTGAATTTTTTGATACTGATTTTACTTATTCTGATGGCTGGGATAACGCAGTAACCAGAGTGGCTTATCTTAATCACAGGATTCCAGAGTTGCATGCCTGGTTGTATTATCAATATAAAAAATCTGCCGACGGAAGAACGGTTGATGTCAGGACTAATATGTACAAAATGACTACGCGTCCAATAGATAAGCCGTGGTACAGAGGGAATTTGAATCTTGAATTTCATAATTTCAGTGTAATGCGAACTATACCTTCTCCCGATGCAATGTGGCAGGAAGTACAGCCTTCAGAATTTATTGCCTATGTACGATACGGATCAATTCCGATTCAATCCGCTAATATACAATTCCGTATCGCATGCAACTTTGATGGTACTCATAATGATGGGTGGGAGCATTCTTCATGGGAAGTATTTCCAATAAATGCTGTTCAGGGTGATGAGGTAGTTGATGAGAGGCTCGGCAATCCGCGAATCGTTGTCGAGCGATTTTTTGCAGGGCGAAAGAATAAACAGGGTGAATGAGTGAATGGATTTTAATAGTTCCCCAATGAACTATATACAGATGTTCAATTCTTGGGGGTGGAACCGGAGGGCGTGTTCATGGTTCAGGAATATGATGGCGAAACTGGTCCAGCCAGCGCTGTAA
>NZ_JABULD010000455.1:0-3766 GCF_014060985.1 Pseudomonas sp. MD195_PC81_125 | reverse complement strand
CCCGGATTTATTCCGGTTTGGTCAAGAAGGGTAAAGGTCTGGATACAAACGACTGTGGGAGCGAGCCCTGCTCGCGATAGCGGGTGAACATGCGACACGGACGTCGTCTGTTGCAGTGCTTTCGCGAGCAGGCTCGCTCCCACAGGACAGGGCCTGGAATCAGGCGATATCTTCGGCCGGCGCATCCAGGCCCATGGCATTGAGGCGCGCGTAGTAACCATTTTGCGCCAGCAACTGATCATGGGTACCACGCTCGACAATCCGCCCCTGATCCATGACCAGAATCAGGTCGGCCTTCTCGATGGTCGACAGACGGTGGGCGATCACCAGGGTGGTGCGACCCTTCATCACCTGATCCAGTGCCGCCTGAATGTGCCGTTCGGATTCGGTGTCGAGCGCCGAGGTGGCCTCGTCGAGAATCAGCAGCGGCGCGTTCTTGAGCAGCGCACGGGCAATTGCCAGACGCTGGCGCTGGCCACCGGAGAGCAATACACCGTTCTCGCCGACCTGAGTGTCGAGGCCTTGCGGCAGTTGCGAAATGAAGTCCATCGCGTAGGCATCACGCGCGGCTTTCTCGATGTCTTCGCGGGGTGCACCGGCCAGATCGCCATAAGCGATGTTATTGGCCACGGTGTCGCTGAACAGGGTGACGTGCTGGGTCACCTGGGCGATATGACGGCGCAGGTTGAGCAGCTTGTACTGCTCGATTTCCACGTCGTCGATAAGGATTTCGCCCTTGTCGTGGTGATAGAAGCGTGGAATCAGGTTGGCCAGCGTTGACTTGCCGCTGCCGGAACGGCCGACCAGCGCGACCATCTGTCCCGGCTGGACCGAGAAGCTGATGTCGTCGAGCACCTGACGCTCGGTGCCCGGGTAGGTGAAGCTCAGGTTGCGCACGTCCAGGCGACCGCTCACCGAATCGCGTTCGACCGTACCGGTATCGACTTCCGGCTCGACGTCCAGTTGTTCGAAAATGCTCTCGGCACCGGCCACGCCTTTCTGGATGGTCGAGCTGACTTCGGACAATTGACGGATCGGCTTGGGCAGCAGACCTGCCAGGGTGATGTAGGCGACCATGTCACCGGCCGAGGCGTCACCGCGCAGGAACAGCACGAGGAACATCAGCACCGCCATGGCGGTGTAGATCACCAGTTGCAGCATCGGCGTGTAGATCGCGCCGGTACGGGTCATGCGCAGTTGCTTGTCGGTGTTGCTCTGGCTGGCGTTGAGGAAGCGTTGTTCTTCGTAAGCCTCGCCACCGAAGCTGCGCACCACGCGATAACCCTGAATGGTTTCCGAGGCCACATGCGTGACATCACCCATCGCCAGCTGGATCTTCTTGCTCTGCTTGCGGAATTTCTTGCTCGCGGTGCGCACCATCAAGGCGATGAGCGGCAGGATCGCGACCATCACCAGGGTCAGCTTCCAGTTCATGAACAGCAGCGAGGCAAACAGGAAGATCACCGTCATCCCTTCACGGATTACGACCTTGATCGCATCTGTTGCCGCCCCCGTGACCATGGTCACGTTGAAGGTGATACGCGAAATCAGATGACCGGAGTTATGCTTGTCGAAATAGCGGTTGGGCAGCACCAACAGGTTGTTGAACAACTGCACACGCAAGTCATGCACCAGCCCCAGGGAAACCTTGGCCAGGAAGTAGTTGCCCAGATAGGAGCCCAGCCCCTGCCACGCGGCGATCAGAATGATCAGCAGCGGTACGGCCTGCAGCAGTTGCAGGTCACGCAGGTAAGGCACGGAGGGAAACAGCACCGCTTCAGGATTGGACAGGCCATCGACAAAGTACTTGAGGATGTAGCCGAGCATCGGCTGCGTCGAGGCGAAAATCAGAAAGCCGACGATGCTGATCAGGAACAGACTGATGTACGGCCGGACGTAGCCGAGCAGGCGGAAGTAGATTTTCAAGCTCGAAGGGCTTGCGGCGGGACTGGAGTCGGTCATATCACGCGAAAGTCGATAAAAAGGACGCTGACTTTAGCACAGCTTCTTCAGGGTTCTGGCAATCGGCGAAAGGCTGTTATTGTTATGCACCTTTTCTGCATCAAATAGCCATCACTCGAATGGTCGATCAACCTCAGGAATGAATCTCACAGCATGCAACTTCGCGGCTTCAGCGGTACGTCCAATCGAGTTTTCGATTTCATTAGCCTGTGGATACTCCCCACCGGTTATTTCCTGCTCCTGTGCGCGCTGTTCTTTTTGCCGGGTCGAAGCCTTCATCACAAGTTGTTCTACGGGCTGTTCAGCATTCCGACACTGATCGCACTGTGCCTGCGCCCGCGTGAGCTCAAGGAGCTGCTGCGCGAGCCGGTTTTCGTCGCGGTCCTGCTGTTCGCTGCATGGGCGTTGCTCAGCCTCGCCTGGGGGCCGGGCGGGGAGCCGCTCGGCGGAATGTTCAAGCCGCCACTGCATACCTTGCTGCTGTTTGCCGGCTGCTACCTGCTGGTGCGCTACCGTAGCGACATCCTGCAACCCTTGCTGTTCGGCGCAGCGCTGGTCGCCCTGATTGCTACCACCATTTTCCTGTTCATGTTCGCCCGGATCTATGAACCGGGGATGCGCCTGATTGGCGGCGGCGCCTTCGATAACCCGCTGCTCAGCTCACACCTGTTCGGGTTCTTCAGCGCCTACTGGCTGAGTGTGACCATGACCTGCAAGCGCCGCCAGATGATGTGGCTCAGCGTCCCGGCGATGGCCGTCATGTTCATGGCGGTGATCGGCACCGGCTCCAGAACACCACTGGTGGCTCTGACCATGGCTGCGTTGTGGCTGTGTTTCATTTGCTGGAACCGACGCTCGGTAGGGTTACTGATCGCGCTGGTCCTGAGTGCCGCGACCGTTCTGACCCTGTTTGCGCAGATGATCATTGAACGTGGCGATTCCTACCGCCTGGAAATCTGGCAGAAAGTGCTGCACATGATTGCTGATCACCCCTGGATCGGCCATGGCTACAGCGCCAGCCTGGCTGTCGACCCCGGCAACGGTGTCAGTTTTCAGGAGCCGCACAGCTTTGTCCTGGGGGTTCTGTATTACGTCGGCATCATCGGCCTGCTGCCATGGCTGTTTTTCCTGCTATGGGGCCTGCTGAGCAGTTGGCGTCAGCGTGTACAGCCCATGCTGATCATTGCTTCGACCTGGCTGATATTCGGTATCGGCGCAGGCCTGACGGAAGGTGGCGGGATCATTTCGCGGCCCAAGGAGCACTGGTTCCTGCTGTGGATCCCGCTGGCACTGATCGCGGCGCTGAGCATCAATCAACGCGCGCGGCGCCTGTTGACCCTGCCCGTGCAAAAGCTGTCGGTGACAGGCCTTGAGCAATTGAGCCGCGAAGCCCGGATCATCGAAGAAGACGGCCTGGGCCCGAAAGTCCTGTGCCTGAACGATGGCAGCTTCCTCAAACTGTTCCGTCGCCGCCGCTGGTACACCTCCGGCAGCTTCAACCCCTACTCCGAGCGGTTCGCAGTCAACAGCGAACAACTGCGTCAGATGGGGATTCCCACCCCGCAAGTATTGAACGTTTACCGTCTCGATGATGGCAGCAGTGCCGTGCATTACGCACCGTTGCCTGGCCACACCCTGCGTCAGGTGCTGCAGGGCATTACCGCCCCGGCGGTACGTCAGGCGTTGATCGAACGCTTCGGCAAATTCATGGCGCAATTGCATGAGAAAGGCGTGTACTTCCGCTCGCTGCACCTGGGCAACGTACTGGTACTGGAGGATGGCGAGTTCGGCTTGATTGATCTGG
>NZ_JABULD010000484.1:0-10388 GCF_014060985.1 Pseudomonas sp. MD195_PC81_125 | reverse complement strand
AGTTYAGCAAGGGCCAGCAATTCCTTCTGAGCATCCTCTGCAACATTAAATACGGTTAGCGTAGATCCCAGACTATTTCTGCTCGCGCCAGTGAGCTTGTCGCGATCAACTTCCTGCGGGAACCACTCAACAGACCTAGTTAAAGACATCCCATCATCCGCCAGATCTGGGCGAAGCTGGCATTCACCAGTGAAGCGACCGACCAGATACGTTCGGTTTGCGGGAGAGTACGTAACGACCGTATCGCCAATGCTGATTTCGTTAACGAAACGAAATACCTGTGAAGCACCAGATACGGCACTCCCGTCCTTAATCCCTGGCTGGAGGTCTTTATAGGCCTGAATCAATGCCTTCCGAGAAACACCTGGCTTGGCCTCTGGGGCTAGTTGAGCCCAACCAATCGCCGCCATATTGCGATCTCTGAAATCGTCATAGAGACGGCCGCCGTCACCTCGGATCATCCACATCGCTGGCATGCTGACACTCGTTATGTCCATGAATTAGAGGCGAGACTGTAGCAATGGTGAGCGTTTGTGTGAATGCAGTTTGAGACGGGATCCACCCGCTAACCGTATTCATAGCTTTTCGTGGACGCCCTGTGGGTGCGATACTCCGGCGCATTATTGAAATCCCATCCTTTTGCAGGCTCAACCCTGCCTAAGGCAGAAAATTCATTCGACTTTCCTGATCAACTCCCTAAAAGTACTCGCCGTGAATAAGCAACAACTCGCAGCCAAGATCTGGGAATCTGCCAACCTGTAGTGGTCAACTAATCCCGGACACGACGTTAAGTTTTTTCTCGGCCTGAACTGGGGCCAGTCCGGTGTTGAATTGGTGCGGTCTAATCCAGTTGTACCGATGCATCAGGTAATGACTGATGTCGCGGTGCGCCTCTTGAGCTGTCATGTAGCCCACGGACGGTATCCATTCAGTTTTCAAGCTGCGAAACACACGCTCCATCGGCGCGTTATCCCAGCAGTTGCCACGACGGCTCATGCTTTGGCGCATGCGATAACGCCAGAGCCGTTGGCGGAACTGGCGCCTACCATATTGCGAGCCCTGATCCGAGGGAAACAAAAGCCCTTGAGGCTTGCCGCGCTGTTCGTAAGCCATGTCCAACGCCTTGACGACCAGATCCGCATCCAGCTTGTTCGACAGAGCCCAGCCCACCACTCGGCGCGCGTAAAGATCCAGAACAACAGCTAGGTAATGCCATTTCCCTTGAGCCCAGATGTAGTTGATGTCGCCACACCAGACTTGATTCGGTGCCGGAACATCAAACTCTCGATTCAAGATGTTCGGAATGTCAGGCCGCTCCACCGTCGCTTGTTTGTAGGCATGTGATCCAGGTTGTTTGCTGACTAGCGCCAGTTCCCGCATCAGGCCGCGCACCTTGAACCGCCCGATCTGCTCGCCGTCTTCCTGCATCATCGACACGATGCTGCGGCTACCGGCGGCGCTTCGACTTTGCGTAAACAGTTCGTTGACCCGACTGCGCAACCGAAGCCGCTCAACGTCTGGACGTTCGGCGCCTGAGACGATGGGCGTAGTAACACGAACGAGTGACATCAAAGACTGCGCAAAGCCAATCAACCGGCTCTTGGGGGCTCAGTTAATCAATCAGCGCTTGCGCTCGTGCTCTTCCGACATCAAGAGCGCGGTAGCCTTTTTTAAAATGGATTTCTCCCGTTCAAGGCGAGCGATTCGAGCTTCCAATTCCTGGATTTTTTGCTGCTCAGGCGTCAGCGCCTTACTCTGCGGGGTAACGCCGTTACGCTCCTGCTAGAGTTGATTAACCCAGCGACGCAACGCGGACTCGACCACTCCAAGCGAGCGGCCGGCTTCGATATGGCTATAGCCTTGACGAGCACGAGACCTGCGGCCTCGCGTTTGAATTCAGCGGAAAAGGAACGACGTTACTTGGTCATCAGACACCTCTATCTGGCGAGCATTCTCGCCTAAATGGGTGTCCGGTTTCATTAGACCACTACAGTCTGCACAAAGCAAAAAACCTCAAATCAACCCAATAGCCGAGCTCCAAAGCTCAACGAAAGGCCGAAAAACCACTCAATGTGGTGAGTAGGTTCTCCAGTGGAGATCGTGCGTGAGTTCAGCCGATCTGCAAATCAGACTTTTCAACAGAATCGGACAAAAGCGGACGTTCCCATGCGACTGCATACGGCCAAAAGTGGACGTTCGCAAGCGAAAGCTAATGGCCAAAGCTGACTGTGGCTAGGCATTAGCGCTTGCACAACAGCAAACTGCATGTAGGCAAAAAGATGCCTGCCCTTGGGACATTTCGGAGACGCCAGCCTCGACGCTTTGTCGTTTTAAGGCACTTGCGATGGGATGACGTGGGGGATGTGGGTATGATACAGCCCGGACTGATCTCCTAGAGCACGGTCGAAATGGACAGGTTGACTGCCGAAAAACGCAGTTGGCTCATGAGCCGCATTAAAGCTAAGAATACCCAGCCGGAGCTCGTTGTTAGACGGCTGATTTTCGGCATGGGTTACCGCTATCGCCTGCATGATAAGCGCCTTGCCGGCCATCCTGACCTGGTTTTTCCTGGTCGGAAGAAAGCGATTTTTGTCAACGGCTGCTTTTGGCATGGGCACGTTGGTTGCCGCTACGGGCGGCTACCCAAAACGCGGGTAGAGTTCTGGTTGGCTAAAATTGAGCGGAACCAGGCGCGAGACAAAGAAAATATTGCATCGCTCGAAGCCGACGGTTGGCGTGTGCTAACAGTCTGGCAATGCGAGTTGAAATTTATCGATTTATTGGCGGCTAGACTAAATGAATTCATCGAACACGATTAAGACACGACCTATTGGCATCGATCTATTTGCAGGTGCTGGCGGGATGTCCCTCGGTTTCGAGCAAGCCGGGTTCGACGTAGCTGCAGCGGTCGAAATTGATCCCGTTCACTGTGCGACACACGAATACAATTTTCCAAACTGCAAAACCATTTGCGCAAGCGTTACCGACGTGAGCGGAATCGAAATCCGTCGTCTCGCAGGTTTGGGGGATAAGGAAATCGACGTCGTATTTGGCGGTGCTCCATGCCAAGGCTTTTCGCTGATCGGCAAGCGTGCCTTGGACGACCCAAGAAATCAGCTAGTTTTCCATTACGTCAGAATCGTCGAAGAGCTGCAGCCGAAATATTGTGTATTCGAGAATGTAAAAGGACTGACCCTTGGAAAGCATTCCGAATTTCTGAAAGAATTGATCGCTGCCCTTGGTGACGCCGGCTATGACGTGGTTCTTCCATATCAAGTGCTGAACGCCGCACATTACGGCGTGCCCCAAGATCGCAAACGGCTCTTTTTGATGGGGACGCGACGTGGGCTCAAAGCTCCAGAATATCCGACTCCTCTAGATCATGGAGTAACGGTGCAAGAAGCTATTGGTGATTTGCCCGACGCGAATAGTTTCGGCGAGCTGTTAGATAGCGATGCAGTCAGGGCAAAATGGGCGACAGACTCGGCCTATGCTCAACGACTCCGTGACCTTCAAGCAGATCCGAGCGACTTTAGTTATAAACGAATCTTCGACCGCGATCTCCTGACCTCTAGCCTACGGACAGAGCATACTGCATTGTCGCAAGAGCGCTTCATGGCTACAGAACACGGTAAAACCGAATCTGTTAGCCGTTTTCGTAAGCTGCCACCTGATGGCCTCTGCAATACCCTTCGTGCAGGGACGGACAGTGCCCGCGGCGCCTTTACCTCCCCAAGACCTATACACCCTTACCTGCCACGTGTTATCACCGTTCGGGAAGCAGCTAGGTTGCATTCCTTCCCGGATTGGTTTCGTTTCCACGCAACCAAATGGCACGGCTTTCGTCAAATAGGCAACAGCGTTCCACCCTTGCTAGGCCGCGCAATCGCCTCATCGATAATATCTGCGCTTGGTATACAACCTATAAAGCCTACAAGAAGTCTTGAGCAAGGTTCAAACACGCTTCTCGGTTTCGATATGGGTACAGCAGCCCGGTACTTCGATGTACCTCGCGATACAATCGCCCAACGGACACGAAAAAATAATGTCCCCCTTAGTTTGGAAGAATCTGATGCTTAAGGAAAAGGCACCACAGACAAACCGCTATAAGGCAATTATCGCCAAGATATTCGAAAATCATTACACTCCAGAAATGAGAGAGTTTGAGTTTTCGCGCGCAGAAATAATAGACATTGCTGCTGATCTAGGTATAGCTTTGCCAAAAAACATCGGGGATATAATTTACTCCTTTCGCTACCGCTATGAATTGCCAGAGTCCATTCTTGCAACCGCTGCAAGAGATATGGAGTGGATTATCAAAGGGTCTGGCACTGCCTTGTATCGGTTCAAACAAGTCAAACTCAACCGGATCATACCTAGGGAAGAGTTGATAACGGTAAAGGTACCAGATTCAACACCAGAAATCATAGGCGCATATGCGTTAAGCGACGAGCAAGCGCTTCTAGCTAAGGTTAGATATAATCGCTTAATAGATATATTTCTCGGCATTACTGCATATTCGTTACAAAATCATCTTCGCACCCATTTGAAAGCGGTGGGTCAAATTGAAATCGACGAAGTTTATGTAGGCGTTGATAAGCATGGGCGCCAGTTTGTCGTTCCAGTACAAGCGAAAGGTGGTAGTGATAAACATGGAGTTGTGCAAACTGACCAAGACATCGCGTATTGTCAGAGCAAATTTCCCGATCTGCTTTGTAGAGCTGTGTCTGTTCAGTTCATGACGAATGGTAGAATTGCTATGTTTGAACTACTGGTTCAAGACGACGAAATTAAGGTTGTTGAAGAGCGCCACTATCAGCTTGTGGCCGCTTCTACAATAACTAATGATGATTTACGCATTTACTCCTTGCATAGCGATTAAACTCTTTGTACTTCACTATGGGAGGGGAAATAAGCCCCCAATCACAGGTAATTGCAGGGCGCGTAATGGCCTCTTCCGTTCTTCGAAGAGTCCCCCACCGGAACTCTGAAGTCTCTGAGCGTTTCTCCTCTAGAACGCCTCCTTTCGGCCAAAAGCTGCCAGTCAGAAAAGGCTGATTTCGACCCAAAGCGGTCACTCCGTCTCCTTAACGAAACCGGGGAGCGTCAGTCACCGGTTTTGAAGGCAGTGCTCAGGATGCGGCGGACAATTTTTTCTTGGGCACGGCGCTAATCGTGAGGAGGGCTCAATAGATTGAAATCGATAAATATTTATCGTTTGGTATATTTAGCAAAACTTTTTGGTCTTTGTCGATAGTGATTAGCCAGACCTCTGAGTCACTCTTGTAAATTAAGCATCCGATTATTGATTTTTTCTCTGTAACAATGCTTGCTCGAGTGCATGTGGTAGAAGCCGCATGTTTTTCACCAGCCTCCTTCCCCGAGGTAAAAGAGTAGCTGGTGATTACGGACATTAATACAAATAAGTATGCCCAGCTAATTGTGTGAACGGATTTTCCTACGCTTGAATTTTTTATATTGGCAAACAGCTTTTCTAAAAAGTCTGATCCGAATTTTTTTAGTATGGAATTTATAATTGCTAATGCAAGTGTTATTGCAATTATGATTAAGGCTGGCGTAAAGGCTATATGTAATAGCTGTCTCCCGCCCTCAAATAATATTCTTTCAAGTGATACGGAAAATAAATCTGGATTGCCGTTTATTTTTCGGAAAAAGGCGTTGTAATAAGCTATTCCGGTTGCGTAGGAAATACCGGTTACTACGAACGTTCCGCCAGCTATGTCAACAATGTTACTGCGCATTTGAGCCAACTCTGGTTACCTTTATTCCTGCCTTGTCTTCAAGGTTCGTCGTGTCATGCTTGGGTACTGAAAGCCGTAGCTTGGCCTTGACTTTAGACGTTTTCTGACCTGTTTTAATTTTTGCGAATGCATCAGCATTCTTTCGTGCTAGTTCTCCTAACAACCGGTCTACGTTTTCGTCTCCATCCCTCTGTAAGAGCCGTTCGTCAACCATCTCTGCAGGAGTGTAAATATTGAACGCGGCGTCAGCGGGACTAAGTTGGTCAGCCGCCGCTACCGCGGTTACCTGACCTGATGTGAGTAGAAACGCCAGAGCAAAGGCTCGTAAAACGAACTTAGGGTTCACAGATACGGGAAGGGGAACCTTGTTAAAAATCCCACCAGGCGATCCGAAATATGCCTTGGCGGTTAAATCAAATTCTTCCCAAGCGATATCGTCGTTTAAAAGATCATTGACAAACTCGTCACTAAGTTTTTTCTTTAAAAGCTCCTCAAGTATTACTTGGACGCTGGAGAGGTTGTCAAACAACTTGCTGATTATTTTTCCGTTAATGTCTGATCGTGTGCCGATTCGATTGGAAAAATAGAGCTCATTGTTATAGGTGAAGAATGGATAGATAAGTCCAAATATATCCCGCCAGTGTGTATCTAGATTGGTGACGGTATGACGCGACTGAAATGTTCCTTTAAGCAATCCTCCTACAGTGTCTCTTTTTACTATAGGCCCCCATTCGACACCTTTCCTGAGTCGGTGTTTCAATTTGACTGTCGTCATTTTCTCAGGATCGGCAGAAGAGGCAATAGCTCGGCTGCTAAATGTGGCTTTTGATGATGTGCAGACACCAATCATGATATGGGTGGTGTCAAGTGAGACAACTAAGTCTCCTTTCTTAATGTCGTTGAGGAAGTGATCTATCTGATGAAAGCAGTTTCGCCCGGACGCGTTGAACTTTGGTGTTTTTGAGGTTTTGTCAATGTATTTTTCGTTCGCAAGTATTAAGCGTCTGATCTGTTCGTTACTGGGGATTTTTGGACTTCCATGGTCTAGATGATTATAGAATCTATCCAAATGCTCAATAGAAATAACTGACCCCGTTCTGAAATGACGTAAGTACTTTCCGCCCTGAGCGCGAACCATCCATATACGCTGCCCAGTGTAATGAGCAATTTTAATTTCGGACAAATCCATTTACTTCAATTCCCTTCGGTCGAGTCAAAGTCACAGAGAGCTGCGCAGCAATGAGGTGATGAGTGCTCCCTCTTTTAGTAAAGGTTCTATTCTAGTCAAGTTCTAATCGAATGCCATCATTTTGGCATTCACAGCGTTGGTAGTGTGGCCCGGCTGTATTTTTCCTGGTCGATCCTGACGCACGCAGCCGCCCCCCAGTCCCGTCTGCGGACTTGAGTCCATTTGTACCGGCTTGCCGGCGTACACGATTATGAAGCGAGAAAAAGTTACAAAACGTCTGTTTAGTGGTCTAAAGCAACGTCGATTTGACGAGTTGTGAAGGGCAGCTAATGGCCGAAAGCGGCCTGTCGCTGGCTAATCGCTCGCACAGCTGGCGGCTTGATGATTAAAGACCGCTAACCACATCTATTGAGCAGGCCGGAAGCGGGAGCGCTTAGTCCTTCTGCATCATAGGCATGAATTCGCACATTCATTTCTCATGGATCAGAAGCGTTACACCAGATAGCAGAGTTACACGCCTCACGACTGGTGAACTAAGGCTGTGTAACTTACTAAATACCTAACAAATACAACCGCTTACGAATACCCGTTACACCAGTTACATGAGTTACACCAGGTTTGGAGAGATGTCTCTCCCGCGCCCCAGAAGCATCAAGCCCAACAGCGAACGTCAGGTGCGTATCTCTCCATGTGCCTGGGCCTCTGAGGTTTTCCTTTAGACACGGGGTTGGAAACCCGCGGGACTGTGTTAGCTGAAAAATGCCCAGCTTAGTGAACAGGTGAACTAGGTGAACTAGGTGAACACGCAGTTCACCAGTGCATTTGCACAAGGTACTGGGAGGTCGCCGGGGACCCTGAGCATTTCTGAAGGACACGGGGCACAAAACTCGCGTGATCTCGTTGGTGGCTGATTTTTTAGATTGGTTGACAGGTTGACTTGGTTGACGGCTCGACGCGTGCGGAATCAACAACACAAAAGGCCATCGTTACGAATGCGGTAACGATGGCTTTTTTTCAATCAAATCCTTTCGATTTCAATGACTGAAATTTCAGTAAGCTAGCGGGCCTGTCACTACCGAGATCCCGCGGGTTTCCGACCCCATATGCTCTGTAACTCCTCACGGTCCCCCGCTCGATTCAACTCCTCGACTGCTCTAGCACTTCGGCTCCCCCTACGTTAGCCTCGAATAGCAGGCCAAGGATTGTTGACCCAACGAAGAGCTGTTCAAGGAATGTCAGTCGGATGAAAACAACCAAACGCATTACACGTGCTTACTGTGTCGAGCTTGAAAAGGAGTTGACCATTGTCGCTGCCCGGCGTGAATACCTCTCCCTAGAACCGCCACGCGCGCGCTTCACGTTCCTCTGCACGAATGAGGAGTGCAGGAAGCTCGACGCCAAGATCACCGGCGTCAACTACGATTTGAACCCCCAAGAAACTCCGATACTGCAGGCTGCGCATTTCCGTGCCAACCCGAAGGATGAACACTGTTCAACTTGTGAGTGGATTGAACACGGTTCAAGCGGTGATCTGGACAGAAGCCGTCCAGGGGAAACAGAGGAAGAAGCAAAAGTTCGACAAGCCAAACGCAAGCTCGATGACTACATCGATATCTTTGATCCAAACCTGAAGGAAAA
Source organism: Pseudomonas sp. MD195_PC81_125 (assembly GCF_014060985.1). Classification (NCBI taxonomy): domain Bacteria; kingdom Pseudomonadati; phylum Pseudomonadota; class Gammaproteobacteria; order Pseudomonadales; family Pseudomonadaceae; genus Pseudomonas; species Pseudomonas sp. MD195_PC81_125. Next base: position 1,799 of record NZ_JABULD010000484.1, on the reverse strand, counting down.
GAAACCCGGGGGCGACCGTCCTGGTAAGGGAGGTGATGAGATAGATGGAGATGGTCAGGGGAGAGGGGTGCGCAGAGCTAGCAGTGAATCAAACGACAAGCCTCGGGGCCCCACGAAAACCACAGACCTAGAGCGTCTGGTGGAGAGTTACAGAAACGCTAAAACGGAGCTATCTAAGGAAGAGTTCGATCTTCTGACGTTACAGGTTTCAGGATATGGTGTGATCCCGCTTCACTCATACTTCCGTCACATTACAGCCGCAAACATTGGTGAAAATGGCGGTGTCTTGTTTGGTGGTGGCACCATAAAGCGCTACGGAGCAGGATTCAGCTTTAGTTTCTACGATCCTGTCGGGGAAAAGCGCGTTTCCCTATACGTACCGGCAGACCAAATGAACGCTTATCGCTTCCGCCGGTACCTGACAGAGCTGATCATCCAGGCTGAGGAGGTGAGATATGTCACGCTTTACACGCTTGGATATCTTGAGGAAAACCCTCAGGGCAAAGGTATTGACCTGAAGGTGGAGGATCTGAGGCATATAGCTTTCGTTCTCGGTCCTCCGAAGACCAAAACTGAGACGTCTTGAGCGAAGCCGCTCAGGTTTTGTATCCCTATTTGTATCCCAAAGAATTACCTCGCTGAAAATACTCAACGTTTACAAGGGACTTCTTGACCGGTTCAAATGCCCCCGGCCCACCAACTCTCAACGACAAAGCCCGCCTAGTGCGGGCTTTGTTGCATCTGGACATCAGCCAAACCGGGCACACAAACCCACAGCCTGCAGGCGATCAAACTCGACAACCCTGGCAATGCTCTGCCTACTCACAAAAAAGGACGACACGATGTCGTCCTTTTTCCTACCTGCATTCATCAAAATCAATGAGCCGCGCTGAGCAGATCCGGACGGCTGGATTTGAGCATTGCCTCATTGACCTTGCCTTGAATCGAGCAGGTAAACATCCCCTTGCTGCCAGTCGTCAGCTCTTGCGGAGCAGGCTCGATCAGAAACACGCGCTCGGCACTGTCGACAACCAGCTTGCCCGCCGTTGCGGATGGGTCTTCCGGCTGCCAGTTGGATTGGCCGTGGGACCAGATTTCCGCGCGTGCGTAGAGTCCCTGCGACATGTCCATACGCGGCCCGCCCGCTTTTTCCAACTGGGTGTGAAGTTCATTCGGCGTCTGCTTGGCGTAGAACCCCCAACTGATGATGCGAGTGCCCATCAGGTCTGTATCTTCGGCGTAGAAGCCGGTCAACGACATGCCGTCAATTTCGACCGGATTGGCGAACATCCACCGCTGCCCCATATCGCTCTTGGTGCCGCCGGACAATTTGATCTGGCCATTTTCGACAGTGCTCGGCACCAGATCCTTGAACAAAGGTGATTGCACGACTGCCAGGGAGTGATCGTCACAAGCGGCAAACGACGCCACTGGCGAAGGTGCAGCGGCAACGCTGAAAGCAGAAAAAAGGGCCGCAATGGGCAACAACAGGAAAATTGGTTTCATGGAATGACTCGAATGAAAGACTGAAAAAATCGACAGAGACGATATCACAATGACATTACTCAACAGACTTCAGAGTTTCAATCAATGCCCATGCCGATGATGCACATCCGGAAAATGCACATGACTATGCCGCATCGGCGTATGCACATGCGGATGGCTATGCGGCTCCGTCCCATCCCACTCAAACCCATGCGCATGTTGATGATGCTCATCGTGTATATGCCGATGATCATGCTCAAGCCGTTCGTGCTGATGTTCATGAACATGGTTTTCCATCAGATGAATCCATACCC
>NZ_JABULD010000517.1:0-3993 GCF_014060985.1 Pseudomonas sp. MD195_PC81_125 | reverse complement strand
TTTTGGTTACTTTTTGGGCGTCTGCAAAAAGTGACTCGCCGTAAGGGCGAAACCGCCAGCCGCAACACCCGAAGCAACGGATAAACACCCAAAACCCCAGGAGCATGGTCGGCCCGGAGGCCGCCAAGACAAGCCAAACCCCACAAAGAAATGTTAGCGTGCTTGGTAATAAAGACAGCCGAGCCCAAGCCCAATGAAAAAAACAGTCCTGGCCTTCAGCCGCATCACCCCACCCATGATCGAACGCCTGCAACAGGAATTCGACGTCATCGTTCCCAACCCGAAGAACGGTGACATCAACGCCCAGTTCAACGAAGCCCTGCCCCACGCCCACGGCCTGATCGGCGTCGGCCGCAAACTCGGCAAAGCCCAACTCGAAACCGCCACAAAACTCGAAGTGGTCTCCAGCGTCTCCGTCGGCTACGACAACTACGACCTCGACTACTTCAATGAACGCGGAATCATGCTCACCAACACCCCGGACGTGCTCACCGAAAGCACCGCCGATCTCGCCTTCGCCCTGATCATGAGCAGCGCCCGCCGCGTCGCCGAACTCGATGCCTGGACCAAGGCCGGCCAGTGGCAAGCCAGCGTCGGCGCGCCATTGTTCGGCTGCGACGTCCACGGCAAGACCCTGGGCATCGTCGGCATGGGCAACATCGGCGCCGCCGTCGCCCGCCGTGGCCACTTCGGCTTCAACATGCCGATTATCTACAGCGGCAACAGCCGCAAGCCCGAACTGGAACAACAACTCGGCGCCCACTTTCGCAGCCTCGACCAGTTGCTCGCCGAAGCCGATTTCGTCTGCCTGGTGGTGCCGCTCAGCGACAAGACCCGCCACCTGATCAGCCATCGCGAACTGGGCCTGATGAAGCCGGGCGCGATCCTGGTCAACATCTCCCGTGGTCCGGTGGTCGACGAGCCGGCGCTGATCGAGGCGCTGCAGAACAATCGCATCCGTGGCGCCGGTCTGGACGTCTACGAAAAAGAACCGCTGGCCGAGTCCCCGCTGTTCCAGTTGAAAAATGCTGTGACATTGCCGCACATCGGCTCGGCCACCGGAGAAACCCGCGAAGCCATGGCCAATCGCGCGCTGGCCAACCTGCGCAGCGCCTTGATGGGCGAGCGTCCACAGGATCTGGTAAACCCGCAGGTCTGGCGCGGTTAAACAAAATCGGGCAAGTGCCAAAAGACACTTGCCCGACACGTTATGCACGCCCACATACTTTGCAATTCAACCCGACACCAAAACAATAGACCCCGCTATAAACTCTCCCGACATATCGAACCCTCGACAAATGTTATGGAGAACACACTTGAACGCTCTGACCATGGATAAAATTATCCGCTACAGCAAAGTCATACTGATGAGTTACTTCAGTTTTTTTGGCTTGCTGATGATGTTCAGCAATTTCACCGACTACGGTTCAAACTACGAATATGTCGCGCACGTCCTGAGCATGGACACGACCGAACACAACCCCAACCTGCGCTACCGCGCCATCACCTCGCCAACGCTGCACCACCGTATCTACTGGCTGATCATTACCCTGGAAGTCACTTTCAGCGCATTTTGCATGTTGGGTGTCTATCAATTACTCAAGAACATCAACGGCTCCAGCGAGGAATTTCATGAAGCCAAGAAGTTTTCGATCATTGGCCTTTTAATCGCTGTTTTCATCTACTACGTATGTTTTCAAGTTGTCGGTGTCGAATGGTTCGACATGGACACTTCAAACATCTGGAACGCCAAGGATTGGGCCCGACATATTGTCGACTTTATCTTGCCGCTGCTGATTTACATCGTGATAAAAGTCGAGCGCTGAACATCAGCGCTCGCACAGTGACAGGCTCAAGCCAACTTGCCCTGACGGGGCAATGCCACGGCACGGGGTTTGCGAAATACCAAGACGTTGCCAAGCATGACCAACACCAGGCCGAGCAGCGCCGGAGCCGTCCACTGGTAGCCTTCGGCAAACGCCGAAACGTTCAGCGCCACCACCGGGAACAACACTGTGCAATAGGCCGCGCGCTCCGGGCCCATGCGCCCGACCAGCGTCAGGTAGGCGGTGAAACCGATCACTGAACCCGGGATCACCAGATACAACAGCGCGCCGACGTAACGTGGCGACCAGTCCATGTCGAACGCAATGCCTTTGACCAGGCACCACACCGACAACATCGCCGCCCCGTAGGCCATGCCCCAGGCATTGGTGGTCAACGGTTTCAGACCGGCCTTCTGCTGCAGACTCGACAGCATGTTGCCCGCCGAGAAACACAGCGTGCCGCACAGGGCCAACGCCAGACCGAGCAAGGTCTGCGGACTGGCTTGATGGCCGGACAGTTCCGGCCAGAACAACATCCCCAGACCGAACAAACCGAGCCGCGCCCCCCATCAGCACATTGTGCGCAATGCGCTGACCGAAGAACACCCGCGCATTGAGCGCGTTCCACAAGGTGGCGGTGGAAAACACCACCGCCACCAGACCGCTGGGAATCCACTGGCTGGCCGTCAGAAAGCACATGAAGTTGACACAGAACAGGCACAGCCCCTGCGCCACGCAGATCAAATGACCACGGCGATTCATCGGTTGCAGGCGCCGGCTGAGCAGCAACAGCACGAACAGCACCAGCGCGGCGAGGCCGAAGCGATAGACGATCGACACCGGAATCGCCACCACTCCCAATTGCCATTTCAGGGCAATCCAGGTGGTGCCCCAGATCAGCACGGTCAGCAGATACAGCGAAAGGTTCATGACGAGACTCCTGAGGACACCGGACACTCTGTGGCGAGCGAGCTTGCTCGCGCCGGGCTGCGCAGCAGCTCCGTTCATGAGTGCTGCGCATTCGGCGGGAGCAAGCTGCCTCGCCACAGGGTTGTGTTGTATGGAGATTCAGGGTGCGGCAGCAACGATCGGGGCGCTTGCAGATTCTTGCGCTTTTGTCGCCCGACAGGCTGGCAGCGCCAAGGCTACGGAGTAGGATGCAAGGCGTTGGAGAGAACCGCACATGGCCGCTATCGATACCCTGCAAGTCTTTCAAGCCCTCAACCGCTCGCCGAACGCACGCCTTGTGCACAGCGCCGAGCTCGGTGACGGCTTGTCTGCGGCTTTGTGGACCAACCATCATGATGCCCAGGAATACGAAGCGCCGAGCCACCACACGCTGTCCTGCTACATCGCCGGTGGCACCGGTACCTTTCGGCGCGGGCACCCGGGGCACAAGGGCGGGCCGGACAAGTTGTGCATCCTGCCCGCCGATCACCAATCCGGCTGGGTGATCAACGGTGACATTCGCCTCGCTCACCTGTATTTCAGTGCCGAGCAATTTGCGTTGGGCTGCGTCACCTTGCTCGATCGCGAGCCGCGAGAAATGCAGTTGCGCGAGCAGACTTTTCTCGAAGATCCGCTACAGGCACAGCGCTTTCGGCAATTGCTCACGCTGAACTGGGACGAGCCGGCCGAACGTTTGCTGACCAGCAGCCTCGCTCACGAATTGATCAGCCATACCCTGCTCAGCCAGGTCGGCGCCCGTCAGGGTGTGCGCCTCAAGGGCGGATTGGCGCCCCACCAGCGCCGGCAGCTGGTGGAGTTCATCGACAGTCAATTGGCCGAACCGATCAGCCTCGGGCAACTGGCCGGTCTGTGTGCGTTGTCGGAATACCACTTTGCGCGGATGTTTCGCGTGAGCTTCGGCTTGCCGCCGCATCAGTACGTGCTGGCGCGACGCTTGACCCGGGCGCGGGAGTTACTGCGCGGGACGGCGTTGCCGCTGGGGGAAATTGCGCTGGCGTGCGGGTTTGCCAGTGCCAGTCATTTCACCAACCGGTTTCGCCAAGTGTTGGGTGGGACGCCGGGGGATTATCGGCAGGCGTTTTTTGCGTTAGAGGCGAATTTTTCAGGTGTCTGTCAGGGCCTTATCGCTGGCAAGCCAGCTCCCACAATGTCTCCGCCCGTTCAAGACGTCTGTGTCCCGACCGAGAACCTGTGGGAG
>NZ_JABULD010000342.1:0-3239 GCF_014060985.1 Pseudomonas sp. MD195_PC81_125 | reverse complement strand
CGCGACGCGCAGCACTTGCAGCGCGTCGCGGTTCGGGCTGGCGGTCGCCCCCCGCAAGACTCTCCAGCCATTGTCCCGACGCTGAGGCGTCATCGCGAGGCCAGTGCTGAGCGACCTGTTCCAGCTGCCACAGCAGATGCCGTTCGGCTTCCAGCTCCAGCGCTTTCATTTGTTCTCGCAGACCCTTGAGTACCGGATCGTCTTCGGCCAGGGTTTTCCATTGAGTGCGCAGCGCACGCAGTGGCTGCACCACCTCCCGATCCCAAGGCCCCACCAGCTTTTTCAGCTGCTCTACGCGCTGTTCGTCACAGGCCGCGCCACCTTGCTCAAGCCACAAACCACAGAGCAGCAGGCAGACGTTGGCCCCCGCCGTTTGCAGTTGCAGGCAGGCAGGTTCCACGCCCGGTCGGGCGTAGGTGGCAAGGGAAAAGCTCCACAGGTCAGAGGACATCGTGCTACTCGCGCCAGTTGTGAGCGAAGCTGGTAGACTCCGCCGCCATTATGATCCGACTTCAGAACCTGACTTTACAGCGTGGCCCGCAACGTCTGCTAGAAGACGCCGAGCTGACCCTGCACGCCGGCCACAAAGCCGGCCTCATCGGTGCCAACGGCGCCGGCAAATCCAGCCTGTTCGCTTTGCTGCGCGGCGAGTTGCACCCGGACTCGGGCGATTGCCTGCTGCCGGCCGACTGGCGCATCGCGCACATGCGCCAGGAGGTCGACACCCTCGAGCGTCTGGCGGTCGACTATGTGCTCGATGGCGACCTGCGTCTACGTGAGGTGCAGCGTGACCTCGCCGTCGCCGAAGCGGCCCACGATGGCACGGCGCTGGCCCGCCTGCACGCCGAACTCGACAGCGCCGACGGCTATACCGCCGACGCTCGCGCCCGCAAACTGTTGGCCGGCCTCGGGTTCACCAACGAGCAGATGGACCGTCAGGTAGGCGATTTCTCCGGTGGCTGGCGGATGCGTCTGAACCTGGCGCAGGCCCTGATGTGTCCGTCGGATTTGCTGCTGCTCGACGAACCGACCAACCACCTGGATCTCGATGCGATCATCTGGCTCGAAGAGTGGCTGAAAAGTTACCCGGGGACCTTGCTGCTGATTTCCCACGACCGCGACTTCCTCGATGAAGTGGTCGATCACGTGGCCCACGTCGATCAGCGCAAACTGACCCTGTACCGGGGCGGCTATACCGCGTTCGAACGTGCCCGTGCCGAGCGTCTGGCCCAGCAGCAACAGGCGTACGAGAAGCAGCAGGCGCAACGTGCGCACATGGAAAGCTACATCGCCCGCTTCAAGGCCCAGGCCACCAAGGCCCGTCAGGCGCAGAGCCGGATCAAGGCGCTGGAACGCATGGAAGAGCTGTCGGCAGCCCACGTCGATTCGCCGTTCGACTTCGTCTTTCGTGAATCGACCAAAATCTCCAGCCCGCTGATCGACCTGTCCGATGCGCGTCTGGGTTACGGCGAAAAAACCATCCTGGAGAAGGTCAAGCTGCAACTGACCCCGGGTGCGCGGATCGGTCTGCTCGGGCCGAACGGTGCCGGTAAGTCGACCCTGATCAAGAACCTCGCCGGCGAGCTCGAACCGCTGGCCGGGCGCCTGACACGCGGCGAGAACACCGTGGTCGGCTACTTCGCCCAGCATCAGCTCGACTCGCTGGATGCCAAGGCCAGCCCGTTGCTGCACCTGCAGCGTCTGGCGCCGACCGAACGCGAGCAGACCCTGCGCGACTTCCTTGGCGGTTTCGACTTCCGTGGCGCGCGTATCGACGAGCCGGTACTGAATTTCTCCGGTGGCGAAAAAGCGCGTCTGGCCCTGGCGCTGATTGCCTGGGAACGGCCGAACCTGTTGCTGCTCGACGAACCGACCAACCACCTCGACCTGGAAATGCGCCTGGCGCTGACCATGGCGCTGCAGGAATTCAGCGGCGCGGTACTGGTGGTGTCTCATGATCGGCACTTGCTCAAGAGCACCACCGACAACTTCTACCTGGTCGCAGACGGCAAGGTCGAAGAGTTCGATGGCGACCTTGAAGATTACGCGCGCTGGCTGGTGGAATACCGCCAGCGCAACGCGCCGGTCAGCAACACCCCGGTTAACCCGGACAAAACCGACAAGAAGGCTCAGCGCCAGGCCGCCGCTGCATTGCGTCAGCAACTGGCGCCGCACAAGCGCGAAGCCGACAAGCTCGAAGCCGAGCTCGGCAAACTGCACGAGAAACTCGCCAAGGTCGACGCCAGCCTCGGTGACAGCGACATCTACGAGCCGGCGCGCAAGAACGAGTTGCGTGATCTGCTGGCCGAGCAGGCCAGGCTGAAAGTGCGCGAAGCCGAGCTGGAAGAAGCCTGGATGGAGGCGCTCGAGACGCTGGAAAGCATGCAGGCGGAGCTGGAGGCGCTGTCCTGATGGACGCGTTCAAGTGGCCATTGCCGGCGGTGTGGGTCGAGCCGATCTGGCTCGGCGTGCAGATTCTGTTGATCCTGCTGGCCGGCTATCTGACCCAGCGTTTCGTTGCCAAAGGCCTGACCCGTCTGGGTGAGCGCTACCCGTTTCCGCCGCAGTTGCTGATGCCGCTGCGCGGCGGTCTGCGCTGGCTGATCATGGGCAGTGCGCTGATCTTTGTGCTGGAGCGCCTCGGCGTGTCGGCCACGGTGTTGTGGACGGCGCTGTCGGGTTTCGTCGCGGTGGCGGCGGTGGCGTTCTTCGCGATGTGGAGTGTGCTGTCGAACCTGCTCTGCGCGATCCTGATCTTCACCGTCGGCCCATTCCGCCTCGGCGATGTGGTGGAGCTGGTCGACACCACTGACAAACCCGGGGTCAAAGGCCGGGTGGTGGCGATCAATCTGCTTTACACCACGTTGATCGAGGCAGAGGAGCTCGGGACGGGCAGCGCCATGGTACAAGTGCCGAACAGCCTGTTCTTCCAGCGCTCGGTGCGACGTTGGCGCGGCAGCGATGTGTTTCCGTCCAGCGGGTTCGAGAAGTAGTTTTTCCAGACACGATCAAAAGATCGCAGCCTGCGGCAGCTCCTACAGAGGGAGTCAGCGGTGCTCAACGACCACGTCATCATCCGCTCCGCGCTATATCAGGATTTCGACACGCGGTACTTTGAGTCAGCCTCTGCGCGTTCCCATGATGAAGGTACACAGGCGCTTCACTCCTGAGCGCCTGCGTAGGGATCGGGTCGTTCTGAACCCCAAATCAAGCCTGTTCCCTGTTTCATGCGCAGCTTG
>NZ_JABULD010000025.1:0-11203 GCF_014060985.1 Pseudomonas sp. MD195_PC81_125 | reverse complement strand
ATGTATCAGTCGAAATAGATCTTGTCTGACCCGCCGCAATCGCTGGCAAGCCAGCTCCCACAGGGTTTTGTGTTGTGCCGGTAAATCAGGCCGGTTCTGCTTCGGTGGCGTAAGCCTGTTCCAGCAGCACGGTGAAGCGGTTGAACGCGTCGATTGCGCCTTGCTCGACTTCGGCTTCCTCTTCGGCGGTGAACGGCAGGGAGTCGAGAATACGCACGAAGCTTTTCCAACCCTCGGCGCGGCCACCTTCCGGTTCACCCAGGTGGCGGGCGCCGAAGGTTTCGCTCAGCTCCAGCGCCACCGCGCGTTTGATCAGGAACGCAGCGCCCAGCTTCGAGCCTTCGGAGACGAAGATCCAGCCGAGGGCGCGGGCCTTACTCGGGTTTTTCAGCGCACCGGCCACCGGTGCCGGGATGTCGGTATCGAGATCCGCCAGGTCAGCCTTGGCCGCTTCGGCGCGGCAACGGGCCGGCAGGTCCGGGACGATGGCCGTCAGTTCGGCGTTGTTATAGAGGTCGACCAGTTCCGACTGAAACAGGTACTGCGCGACCACGAAACGCGCAAAGTTGGCGCGGGTTTCGAACGGCGCGTGGGCTTTGACCAGCGCGTCGAGCTTGCTGTGCGGCTCGTGGGTGATCTGGTTCAGGCGTTGTGAACGCAGGGCTTTTTCCGAAGTGGTCATGGGGTGTCCTTGATAAAAGAGGCGCTTGATAACGAGACGAACGGGCAGGTGCCAAACCGTAAAAAAAAGCCCCGCGACGCGTCGGTCAACGCGCGCCGCAGGGCCGTGCGGATCAGATGTCCCAGACCAGATTGATCGCGAAGTTGCGGCCCGGCTGGGTCAGGCGATCGAGGTTGGCCGGCTGCGTTACAGAGGCTTCGCCAACGCTGTCGTAACCGCGCACGTCATCCCACAGCCAGTACTTCTTGTCGGTGAGGTTGTAGATGCCGCCGCTGACGGTGACGTCGTCAGTGACTTTGTAATAACCGGCCAGATCCAGAATGCCGAATCCCGGGGTCTTGAACTGGCTGCTGACGCCATCCGGCGACTTGAAGTTGCTGTCGTCGACGCGGTCCTTTTTCTTCACCAAGGTCCAGCTCAGCAGGCCGCCGTAGTGGTCCTGGTCGTAACCCAGACCGAATACGCCGGTCAGCGGATTGACGCTGTTGAGCGGCTCGCCATTGTCGTTGTTGCGACCGTAGGCGTAAGCAATCGATCCCTGGGTGTAGAGGCCTTGCGGCGCGCCGAACGCATCGAGGTTCAGGCGACCTTTGACTTCGGCACCCTTGATGGTCGCGTGCTTGATGTTGCTCGACTGGAAGGTCAGCTCGTCGTAGCCAGGCGTGACGGCGTCTTCGTTGATGAAGTCGCGGTACTTGTTATAGAACACCGCCACGTCGAACGAGCCTTGCTCGAAGTTGCCGCGCAGACCGGTTTCATAGCTTTTGCTTTTTTCCGGTTCCAGGTTCGGGTTCGGCGCCACGTTGTAGCCGGTGGTGCTGTTTTCAAAGCGCCCGTACAGCGCTTTCGCGGTCGGGGTGCGGAAGCCTTCGGCGTACTGGCCGTACCAGGTGTAGTTGTCGGTCAGGGCGTAGGTCAGGCCGAATTTGGGCGAGACTTTGTGCCAGTTCTTGTTCTCGTCGCTGACGGTGCCGTTGCCGTCGGCGGCCACGGTGTTGAGGAATTCTTCAGTGATGTGCGGCTTGAGCTGGGTGTAGTCGTAGCGCAGGCCCGGCAGGAAGGTCCACTTGTTCCAGCTGATCTGATCCTGGGCAAACAGGCTGTAGGTGTTGATGGTCGGGTCCGGGAAGTCGCTGGATTTTTTCAGCACGTCCGCCGCGCTGGTGGCGCCGATGGCGGTGCAACCACGGCCGACAGCCAGGCATTTGCCGTCGCCACTGCGCGAGCCGGTGACTTTCTGCTGTTTGATCGTGGTGCCGTAGGTCAGCACGTGATCGGTGTCACCGATGGCGAAGGCCTTGTCCAGTTGCGCATCGAATACCCACTGTTTTTCCTCGTAGACCGTGTCGCGGGTGCGCAGCACTTTACGGGTCATCGGGTAGTAGAACTCTTCAGTGCTCTGGTCGGTCTTGGCGATCTGGTGGTTCAGACTCCACTTCACGTTATCGGCCAGCAGGCTGTCGAGGGCGAAGCTGTGTTCTAGGCCGAAACGCTCGCGGGTGATGGTGTCGTTGCCGGTACGCCACTGGTACATGCCGCCGGGCAGCACGCTGTTGGGGATGGTCGGGGCGCCGTTGAAGTACGGGCCGCCGTAAGCGCTTTTCTGATCGGTGTCGCGGTCGTCCTTGTACTTCTCGTAGGTCAGGCCCAGACGCGAATCGTCGTTGTAGTTCCAGCCGATCTTCGCCAGCACGTTGGTGGCTTTGACGTCTTCCGGGTTGGCGGCGGTGCGGGCGAGGCCGGTGCCGTTGTTGCTGCCGTAGGAGTCGGTTTCGTGACCGTCGCGCTGGCTGAAGTGCAGCAAGCCGTCGAACTGCTCGGCACGCCCGGCAACGGTGGCGGATTTGAGCCAGCTCTCATCGGCGGAGCTGTAGCCGGTCTTCAATCGGGCACCGACATCGTTGCCGGGCTTGATGATGTCGTCCGGGTCGAGGGTGTAGTAGCTGACGGCGCCGCCGATGGCGTTGCTGCCGTAGAGCACCGAGGCCGGGCCCCGGAGGATTTCCACGCGTTTGATGATTTCCGGGTCGACGTAATTGCGCTGGGTCTTGGCGTACGGGCCGTTGAAGAAACCGTCCGGCACTTCGACGCCGTCAACCTGAGTGAGGATGCGGTCGCCGTCGATGCCGCGAATGTTGTAGCCGCTGATACCGCCGCGCTGACCGGCGCCGCCGACGGACACGCCCGGCTCGTAGCGCACCAGATCCTTGAGGGTGTTGACGTTGTTGCGGTCCAGATCCTGGCGGGTCTGCACGGTGACAGTGGCCGGCACGCTGTTGACCGACTGTTCCTGGCGGGTGGCGCTGATGGTCACCTGATCCAGATTCAAGGTGCCGCTGGTGCTGCGTTTTTCCAGCACCACGTTGTTGTTGCTCAGCTTGCGGAAGCTCAGGTTGGTCCCCACCAACAGGCGTTCCAGGGCTTTCTCCGGCGGCAGCGAACCGCGCACGCCCGGCGACGACACGCCCTGACCCAGTTCCGCCGGCAAGCCGACCTGCCAACCGGTCACGCTGGTAAAGGCATTGAGCGCCGACACCAGCGGTTGCTGGCCGATCGAGAACGAATAATCACCCATGTTGCGTGCCGGTTGTTCGGTGGCAGCCATCAGCGGTGCGGTGCCGGCCATGAGGATGGCAGCCGTCAGCAGCGACAATACGCGGGAAGGGGAAGCAGTCTGGCGGGTAAGGCGAGAGGACATCGATAGCGCTCCGTGTCGCACGAATCTTTATAGGTGCTGATCCGCCTCTGAAGATGCGAATCAATTGCATTGGCTATAACGAGACGAACGGGGTTTCGCTATCGAGTAAAAATAATTCTCATTTAGTTCAGGATCACCAGCGCCGGGAATTCCTGCAGGCGCGCCGAGGTGATGTGGGCGAGGGAACGCACGACGTCCAGCGGTTGGTCGAGACGGTAATTGCCGGTGACGTTGACGTCGGCCAACTGCTCGTTGGTGTTGATGATCCAGCCCGGGTAGTAGCGGCGCAGTTCGGCCAGCACCTTGTCGAGCGGACAGTTTTCAAAGATCAACCGGCCCTGGACCCAGGCCAGGTCGGTGGCGGCATCGAGTTTGGCCGGACGATCGAAACCGTTGGGGCCGATACGGATGCTTTCGCCGGCGCTCAAACGCACGCGCGCGTCGTTGTGGGTGGCGCGCAGATCGACATCGCCGCGCTGCACATTGACCTGCGCCACGCCGTCCAGATAGCGCACGGCGAACGCGGTGTCGCGCACGCTGGCCTGCACCGGGCCGGCATCGATTTCCAGTGGCTGAGCCCGGTTGGCCGCTACCTCGAAAAACGCTTCGCCCTGATACAGTCGCGCCACACGCTGGCGCTCATTGATGCTGCTGGAGAAGGCCGAGTTGGTGTTGAGCAGCACCCTGGAACCGTCCTCCAGTTGCAGGCGCTGACGCTCGCCGACCACGGTCAGATGATCGGCCTGCAGGCGCATCGGCAGATTGCTGAAACTGAACAGGCCGAGGATCAGCACCGCAGCAGTCGCCAACGGTTTCCAGTGCGGGCGCAGACGTTTGATGAGCGTCACTTTCGCGGGTTTCGCAGCGAGACTCTGCGCGCATTGCACCACTTGCGGCCCGTCCCAGATCGCCTGGGCCCTGGCGAACGCCTCGGCATTCAACGGATCGGCCGCCAACCACGCGTGAAATTGCCGGGTCTGCTCTTCGTCCGCACTGCCGAGCACAATGAGCCAGTCCAGAGCCTGGTCCATTGCACGGGCGGCGTCCTGCGCCGTGTCGGGCGAAGGCGGGCGGTGGGTGTCCGTCACGGTGTTTCCTCGGCAGTGTCTGTGCACGGCTGTTGTTTTAGTGAAGCGTAAAAGTCGGGCAAGGGTAGCAAAGCCCGCTGATCAGTGCAGTCGATGCTGATGCTGACAGAAATCGCCTGCGACCTCAGGCGCCATTCAAGCGCTCGGCGACACCGATGCAGATCGACATGATCAGCTTGAGTTCCTTCTGCACGGTGCTGAGCGACACGTTCAACTCGTCGGCGATTTCCTGATAACTGTGCCCGTGCAGGCGGCTGAGGATGAAGATTTGCTGCTGACGCGGGCTGAGTTGACTGATGCTCACGTTCAGGCGCTCCAGCAATTGTTCGGCGTGGGCGGCGTCTTCGGCGCTGCTGGCAGGGGCGGCGACGCTGTGCACCACGTCCTGCGGCACGTCATCGACCATGGTTCGCGAATGGATCTTGCGCGCACGCAGGTGATCCAGCGCCAGATTGCGCGCGGTCTGGAACACGAAGGGTTCAAGGTGATCGATGGCGCGCTCGCTCAACGCCCGCGTGACGCGCAGGTAGGTTTCCTGCAACAGGTCTTCGGCGGTGCTGTGGTTGTTGACCATCCGCTCGATCGTACGCAGCAGGGACGTGCGCTGAGCGAGGAAGACGTGATTGAAGCGCGATTGACTCACGGGGGAACCTGATCCATTTCGAGCGAATGATAATGCTTATCATCTAGTCGAGTGGTCAAGTGTTGTTTTGAACGAAGCAAATGTAGGAGCTGCCGAAGGCTGCGATCTTTTGATGTTGCTTTTAAAACAAGATCAAAAGATCGCAGCCTTCGGCAGCTCCTACAAGGGGGCTGTGCGGGGGACGAAAAACATGCCGTTCAGCGAATGTTCAGGTAAATGTCAACCATCCCCATTTGGGAATGAGTGTCATTATGTTACAACTTAGCCACCTATCTAAATCACTCGTGGTTGCCTGAATGCTCGTTCCCTTTCTGATCATGCTGCGCGAAGGCATTGAAGCCGCGCTGATCGTTGGCATCATCGCCAGCTACCTGCAACAGACCGGTCGTGGCCAATGGATGCCGGCGGTGTGGATCGGCGTCTTCCTCGCCGCTGCGCTGGCGCTGCTGGTCGGTGGTGGCCTGGAACTGGTCAGTGCCGAATTCCCGCAGAAACAGCAGGAATTGTTCGAAGGCATTGTCGGACTGGTCGCGGTGGGCATCCTCAGTTCGATGGTGTTCTGGATGCGCAAGGTCGCACGTTCGATCAAGCATTCATTACAGGCCTCGCTGGATCACGCCCTGACCTCGTCAAAGCATCAAGTAATCGCACTGATCGCCATGGTGTTCTTCGCCGTGGCTCGCGAAGGCCTGGAAACCGTGTTCTTCCTGCTCGCCGTGTTCCAGCAGAGCGAAGGCCCGGGCGCGCCGATCGGTGCCCTGCTCGGCCTGGTGCTGGCGATTGTTGTCGGCTTCCTGATCTACAGCGGCAGCATGCGCCTGAACCTCTCGGCGTTCTTCAAGTGGACCGGGTTGTTCATTCTGGTGGTCGCCGCCGGAATCCTCGCCAACTCGGTGCAAGCCCTGCATGAAGCCGGTGTGTGGAATTACCTGCAAAGCGTGCTGTTTGATTTCAGCGCGACGCTGCCGATGGACGGCCCGCTGGGCTCGGTGCTGGCCGGCATGTTCGGTTATCAGGATGCGCCGACCGTCAGCACCCTCGGTGCGTACCTGATCTATCTGGTGGTGGCGCTGGTGATGTTCTTCTACCCCGCCGCGCCGGCCTCAAGCGCAGACACAGCCGGCAAATCGTCTTCCGTTTCCAGCCAATAAGGGCACCCATGTCAACGCCTAATACTCCTCAGGCCTCGCCTCCCCGCGCCTTGCGCTGGGCGGTGGCCGGTTCGGTGGTCGTGATGATCGCCGCCGGTGGCCTGTTCTACTACGCCTCGAAAATGGCTGCGGCCAAGCGTCAGCACAACCATGATGAAGTGGTGGTCAACATCAACGCGCACAGCTGTGACCCGAACGAGCTGACGGTGCCCGCCGGCCGCGCCAGTTTCCGCATCGTCAACCGTTCCGAACGGGCGGTGGAATGGGAAATTCTCGACGGCGTGCTGGTGATCGAAGAGCGCGAGAACATTGCTCCGGGCCTGAGCCAGGTGATCAACGCCAACCTGCAACCCGGCGACTACGCGATCACGTGCGGTCTGCTGAGCAATCCGCGTGGCGTGTTGCACGTAACGCCGACCGCCGCCTCCGACGCTGCCGCCAAGGCCAAACCGTCGATGGTCGCTTTCGTCGGGCCTTTGTCGGAGTTCCGCGTGTATCTGGCGACTCAGGGCAGCGCGCTGATCAAAGCCGTGACCGCGCTGAATCAGGCAATTACCAGCGGCGACCTGGCTCAGGCACAAGCGCTGTACCTGCCGGCGCGTGGGGCTTACCAGCGTCTGGCCCCTGCCGCGCAACGGCTGGCGGAGCTGGACAACAGCATCAAACGCTCGCGCCGATTACTTCGAAAAACGTGAGCAGGATCCGGCCTTCGTCGGCTTCCACCGGGTCGAATATGCGCTGTTCCAGCAACGCAGCCTCGACGGCTTGAACCCGGTCGCCGAGCGCCTGCTGGCCGACGTCACCACGCTCAAACAGCAACTGCTGGCCCAATCGCTGCCGCCGGAGCAATTGGTGAGCATCGTGGTGCGCAACCTCAACACCCTGGCCGACGTGCGCGCCGCCAGCGGTGAAGAGGAACGCTACAGCCACGCCGATCTCGGTGGCTTCGCCGGCAATCTGGAAACCGCGCACAAAGTGGTCGAGCTGCTGCGGCCGATGCTGAGCAAGTCGGCGCCGGAGCTGCTGCCGAAAATCGACGCGGCGCTGAGTGATTTCGACAGCGTACTGAACAGCTTCAAGGCCAAGGACGGCTACGCCACTTACGACACGGTCAGTGGCGCACAACGCAAACAGATCGCCGACAAGGCTCAGGCCCTGGCTGACGCTCTGGATGGCATCGATCCCGCCCTCGGCCTCTCCGGCCTGTAAGCAGAAGGCGAATACCGATGAAAGATTTGCAAAACCTCGATGTGCAACGTCGCCGCCTGCTGATGGGCATGGGTGTCGCCGGCGTCGCCCTGGCCGGATCGGCCCTGAGCTGCCCGGCGATGGCTGCAGCCCCCGGCGCAAGTTACCGAAGCGCCGAGCAGCGACAAGACCGAAGACCGCCACGATTTCCACGGCGTGCACCAGACCGGCATCGTCACCCCGCGCCCGGCGTCCGGCATGTTCGTGTCGTTCGATGTGCTGGCCAGCGATCGCCAAGACCTTGAGCGGCTGTTCCGCACCCTCAACGAGCGCATCGCGTTCCTGATGAAGGGCGGCCCGGTAGCGCAGATCGACCCGAAACTGCCACCGCCGGATTCCGGCATCCTTGGCCCGATCGTGACCCCGGACAACCTGACCATCACCGTCTCGGTCGGCGAATCGCTGTTCGACGAACGCTTCGGTCTGGCCGCCGCCAAACCGAAGCGCCTGCAACGCATGGTCGGCTTTCCCAACGATGCGCTGGAGGCCGATTGCTGTCACGGCGACTTGAGCCTGCAGTTCTGCTCGAACACTGCCGACACCAACATTCACGCCCTGCGCGACATCGTCAAGAACCTGCCGGACCTGCTGCTGGTGCGCTGGAAACAGGAAGGCAGCGTGCCGCCGCAAGCCCCGGCCAAACCGGGTGTGCCGGCGCAATCGGCGCGTAACTTCCTCGGTTTCCGTGACGGCTCGGCCAACCCCGACTCCAACGACGCCAAGGCGATGGATCAGATTGTCTGGGTGCAACCGGGCAGCGATGAACCGGCCTGGGCGGCGCACGGCAGCTATCAAGCGGTGCGGATCATCCGTAACTTCGTCGAGCGCTGGGACCGGACGCCGTTGCAGGAACAGGAAAGCATCATCGGTCGGGTCAAGACCACGGGCGCGCCGATGGGCGCCCACCATGAGACCGAGGTCCCGGACTACAGCAAAGACCCGCAAGGCAAGCTGACCAAGCTCGACGCGCACATTCGCCTGGCCAACCCGCGCACCGCCGCGAGCCAGGCCAACCTGATCCTGCGCCGCCCCTTCAACTACTCCAACGGCGTGAACAAGAACGGCCAGCTCGACATGGGCCTGCTGTTCATCTGCTACCAAGCCGACCTGGAAAAAGGCTTCATCACCGTGCAGACCCGGCTCAACGGCGAGCCGCTTGAGGAATACCTCAAACCGGTCGGCGGCGGTTACTTCTTCACCCTTCCGGGTGTCACCGGCGACAAGGACTTCATCGGTCGCTCGCTGCTTGACGCCACCCAACCCAAAACAGCTGCCTAACCACAAAAAAAACCTCGGAGCCGCTCCATGAAAAAGTCGCCACTCGCGTTATTGCTGACCCTCGGTTTACTCAACACCCCGTTGTCGGCGTTCGCCGCAACAGCGCCGCTGGATCTGGTCGGCCCGGTGTCGGACTACAAGATCTACGTCACCGAGCAACTGGATGAATTGGGCAGCCACACCAAGCAGTTCACCGATGCGGTGAAGAAAGGCGATCTGGCCACCGCGCAAAAGCTCTACGCGCCGACTCGCGTTTACTACGAGTCGATCGAGCCGATTGCCGAGCTGTTCAGCGACCTCGATGCGTCCATCGACTCGCGCGTCGACGACCACGAAAAAGGCGTGAAGGCTGAAGATTTCACCGGTTTCCATCGCCTCGAATATTCGCTGTTCTCGGAGAAGAGCACCGAAGGCCTGACGGCACTGGCTGACAAGCTGGACAGCGACGTCAAAGACCTGCAGACCCGCGTCGCCGGCCTGACCTTCCCGCCGGAGAAAGTCGTCGGCGGTGCGGCCGCGCTGTTGGAAGAAGTTGCCGCGACCAAGATCTCCGGTGAAGAAGACCGCTACAGCCACACCGACCTGTACGATTTCCAGGGCAACATCGACGGCGCTAAGAAGATCGTCGACCTGTTCCGTCCGCAGATCGAAAAGCAGGACAAGGCTTTCGTTGCCAAAGTCGACAAGAACTTCGCCACCGTGGACAAAATCCTCGCCAAGTACAAGACCAAGGACGGTGGTTTCGAGACGTATGACAAGGTGAAGGACAACGACCGCAAGGCCCTGGTTGGCCCGGTCAATACGTTGGCGGAAGACCTGTCTACGTTGCGTGGCAAGTTGGGTCTTAACTGACGGATCTGAGTCGCCAGTAAAAAGATCGCAGCCTCGGCAGCTCCTACAGGGTGTTCACATACCCAATGTAGGAGCTGCCGGAGGCTGCGATCTTTTGCTTTTAACGGTTACAAAATCCGGTACAGCAACCGCTCAATCCGCACCCGGCTCACCCGCTTGAGAAACTTCGCCACTCCCGCCGGATACTCCGGCAGAGTCTCAAGGTTCTGGAAGCTGGCAATCCGCGTGGTGTTGCGGAAGATCTCTGCCTGCTCCTTCGCTCGTGGCTCAAGCCACTCGCCTTGCGGATCATCGATCAGCAGCGCGTTTTCCAGGTCGAGACGAAACGCCCGCGGGTTGAGGTTGTTGCCGGTCAGCAGCGTATAGCGCTGGTCGATCCACATGCCCTTAAGGTGATAGCTGTTGTCGCCGTCACGCCACAGGTGCAGGTTCAACTGACCGCTGTCGATGTTGCGCTGATGACGCTTGGCGAAGCGGCGCAGGCTGATTTCGTACAGGTACGGCAGCGCCGCAATCACCTTGAACGGCTCGCTCGGCGGAATGTAGAAATCGTTGGCGGTTTTGTCGCCGACCACGATGTCGATCTTCACCCCACGGGTCAGCGCGCGGTTGATCTCGCGGATGATCGGCAGCGGCAGATTGAAATACGGGGTGCAGATCGTCAGCTGCTGTTGCGCACTGGCGATCAGCTCGACAATCACCCGGTTCAACGGGTTGTTCTTGCCCACGCCGAGCAACGGACTCACCGACAGGCCGCTATGCGCGGTACTGCCGGCACTGGTGTCGTACGCCGCATATTTGAGACGGCTGCGCAGGTCGCCGATGTCGTTGCGCAGGCTGCGGGTAGTTGGCAGGTTCGGCAGGTCGAGGCGATGCACAGCTTTGGATTCGATCAGACCGTGCTTGACCAGATGGTGCATCGAGTCTGCCAGTTCGCGGCTGTGCAGTACGTGGTAGCGGTCGAAACGGTACTTGTCGAACTTGTGCAGGTAGACGTTGTTCAGGCTCGCACCGCTGTAAACCACGCAGTCATCGATCACGAAGCCTTTCAAGTGCAGGACGCCAAACAGTTCGCGGGTCTGCACCGGGACGCCGTAAACCGGCACTTCACTCTGATGCGTGCGGGTCATTTCCTGATACCACGCCGAGTTGCCCGGCTGTTTGCCGGCACCGATCAACCCGCGCTGGGCGCGCAGCCAGTCGACCACCACGACAACTTCCAGCTCCGGGCGCTTGAGCTTGGCGGCGTGCAAGGCATCGAGGATTTCCTGACCGGCCTCGTCGTGCTGCAGATACAGCGCAACGATGTAGATGCGCCGGGTCGCCTCGGCGATTTTCTCCAGCAGGCAACGACGGAACTCGGCGGCGCCGGACAGAATCGTCACGGCCTCGGCAGTCAGCGGAAAGCTGCGCAGTTTGGGCAGCAAAGAGCGTTTGAAAAGCAACGGCATAGGGCTCGCAATGGGTCGAATCCGAAGAACCCGAGAGCTTACACCATCAACCGGTTCGGGTCTTGTGAGTGTCTGTAAAGAGATCAAAAGATCGCAGCCTTCGGCAGCTACC
>NZ_JABULD010000171.1:0-26722 GCF_014060985.1 Pseudomonas sp. MD195_PC81_125 | reverse complement strand
CAGGCTGCGATCTTTTGATCTTCAAACAAAAACGCCCGACCTTCACAGGCCGGGCGTTTTGTTTTGCCCTGAAAAATCAGGACTGACTGGTTGGCGTCGACGGAGTCGATGCTGCAGTCGGGGTCGCTACCGGGGTCGGTGCAGCGGCGGAGTTCGACGTGCTGGCCGGGGTTGCCGGGGTTGCAGGCTTGGCTGCCGGAGCGGCGGCTTTTGGCGCGGCCGGCTTTTTCACTGCCGGTTTTTTCGCCGCAGCCGGTTTGGCCGCAGGTTTGGCAGCCGGTTTGGCGGCAGCGGTTTTCGCTACTGGCTTGGCGGCTGGTTTGGCCGCGGACTTGGCCGCAGGTTTCGCAGCGGCTTTGGCAGCAACCGGTTTCGCGGCAGCTTGGCAGCGGGTTTGGCAGCCGCCGTTTTAGCAGCAGGCTTGGCGGCAGCGGTTTTTGCCGCTGGCTTGGCCGCAGCTTTGGCAGCTGGTTTCGCAGCCGCTTTAGCCAGTGGCTTGGCGGCGGTTTTGGCTGCCGGTTTGGCCGCTGCGGTTTTCGCCGCGACCGGTTGGGTTTTCAGACCGGTGAGTTTCTCGATCTGCTTGGTCAGGGTTTCGACCTTGCTGTGCAGCGCTTTGACTTCATTGCGGCTAGGCACACCCAGGCGCGAAATCGCGCTGTTCAGGCGCTTGTCGAAAGCCCCTTCCAGCTCGTCCCACTTGCCCAGTGCACGATCTTTCACGCCGCTGATGCGCGACTTGGCCGACGAAGCGGAGTCCTTGGCGGCATCGACTTTCTTGCCGACTGCAGACTTGGTGAGCTTCTCGGCTTTCTCGCCGTCTTTGACCAGTGACTCGAAGAGCTTGCTGCCGTCAGTGTCGATCTTCGAGTACACGCCTAAACCAGCCAGCCAGATTTTGCGGGAGTAGTCTTCGACTTTCCCAATCCACGAGCTGCCTTCTTTATCGGTGTTCTTTTTACCAGCCATCCCGTTCTCCTTAAGATTTACGCGCGACGCGTTCGAGCAATGCCGTCAGCTCATCGAGCTTAGCAGAGAGTGTCTCAACGTCATGTTTAGACGGAATGCCGATACGATTCAAGGCGCTTGCCACACGGGAGTCGAACGCCTTCTCGACCTTGTCGAGCTGAACTTCGACACGACCTTTGAACGAGCTGACTTCACCCTTGGCTTCATCGATCTCGGCGTTGGCGGCTTCAAGTTTTTCGGTGACGGCTTTTTTGCCTTTCTTTTCAACAGTTTGACCAGCCTTGATCAACTCTTGAAAGTAGTCGCTGCCCTCTTGGCCGACCTTGGCGTAGGCACCCAGGCCTGCCAGCCAGATCTTGCGGGCATAGGATTTGACGTCGCTCAGAGCAGAAGTCGAAGCGTCGATTTTTTTCTTCAGAATGACTTTGGCCATGGTGCACCTCACGCGCAGAAGGTTTGAGGAACTGCCCGCAGATGTGTCGGGCTCAGGCACAAAGTAGGGAGAAAAATTAGAAACGGCACCCTAACAACTGACATAAACAGTCTGCAGGACAAACACGAACCCTTGTGGGAGCGGGCTTGCCCGCGATGAGGCCGGCACATCCAGAATTTTCGTTATCTGACCCAACGCCATCGCGGGCAAGCCCGCTCCCACAGCGATTCGGGATTGAGAAAAACCGCGATCAGACCAGCGCTTTATCCAGCGCCTTCTCGATCTCGGCTTTGATCATGCCGCTCATGGCCGACATCATGATGCCCAGCTCCACATCGACACGGATCGAATCGTCAGCCACATGCACCGCGCCTTTCACGCCCGAGCGCTTGAGGTTCAGGGTGTCGCCCGACCACTGCGGCTCCAGGCCATATTGATCAGAGAGTTTCTGCGCCAGCTTGTCGGCCTTCTCGCGGGCGGCTTCCTTGCCCAGGCTGTGGGCACGCCCAACACTGATTTTGGCCATTGAATGACTCCTGCTTGATGAATGGGTGTCGGTAAATCTTGACCGCGTCTGCGGCAAATCGTCCCGAAGGTTGCCCATCTTACCTTTAGCCATTCCAAGACAAAGCATGGCTTGGGGATTAGAATGTCGCGCATTCTCTTTTGGTGACAGCGATATGACTGATCAGCGCAAAGGCAGCGATGCCGAACCCACCACTCACTTCGGCTTCAAAAACGTTCCGGAAAGCCAGAAAGCGGAAAAAGTCGCTGAGGTTTTCCACTCGGTAGCCGCGAAATACGACCTGATGAACGACCTTCTGTCGGGCGGCATGCACCGTCTGTGGAAGCGTTTCGCGATCGAACTGTCCGGTGTGCGTGCAGGCAACCGCGTGCTCGACATCGCCGGCGGCACCGGTGACCTGACCAAAAAGTTCTCGCACCTCGTAGGCCCGACCGGCCAGGTGGTGCTGGCCGACATCAACGAATCCATGCTCAAGGTCGGTCGTGACCGCCTGCTGGATCTGGGTGTGTCGGGCAACGTCGAATTCGTCCAGGCCGATGCGGAAAAGCTGCCGTTCCCGGATAACCATTTCGACTGCGTGACCATCGCCTTCGGCCTGCGCAACGTGACGCATAAAGAAGACGCCCTGCGGTCGATGCTGCGCGTGCTCAAGCCCGGCGGCCGTCTGCTGGTGCTGGAATTCTCCAAGCCGACCAACGCACTGATGTCCAAGGCGTACGACGCCTACTCGTTCGCCTTCATGCCGTTGATGGGCAAGCTGATCACCAACGACTCGGAAAGCTATCGCTACCTGGCCGAATCGATCCGCATGCACCCGAATCAGGAAACCCTGAAATCGATGATGGTCGACGCCGGTTTCGACCGTGTGACCTATCACAACATGACCGCAGGCATCGTCGCCCTGCACCGCGGCATCAAGCCCTGATGTTGCTCACCGGGCTGCTCGCCAGCGTCGAACTCGGCCTCAACCGGGTGCTGCGTCTCGACAGCACGGCGCTGCCGCGGCTGGCGCATCTGACTGGCAAAGTGATTGCCGTGGATTGCCGCAGCCCGGCGCTGCAATTGTTCATCCTGCCCAGCGATGAGGGCCTGATGCTCGCCTCGCACTGGGAAACCGGCGTCGACTGTACCCTGCGCGCGCCCGCTTCCAGCCTGGTGAAACTGGCCGTGAGCAAAGACAAGACCGCGGTGCTGCACGCCCCGGAAGTCGAGCTCGACGGTGACAGCGGCGTGCTGCTGGAACTGGCCGGGGTGCTGCAGGACCTCGAGCTGGACTGGGAGTACGAACTCTCGCGCTGGCTCGGCCCGGTCGCCACGCAACTGATTGGCGGTCACCTGCGCAGCCGCGCGCGCTGGTATCAGCAAGGATTTGCCAGCCTCAACCAGAACCTCGCCGAATACCTCGCCGAAGAATCGCGCACCCTCGTCGGCCAGCGCGAAGCCGAAGCGCGGTTCAGCGAACTGGACCGGATCAAACTTGATCTGGAACGTCTCGAGGCGCGTTTCGAGCGCCTTTCCCGATCCCTCGACCCAAGCGATAACGCATGAAGCTGCTTGCCGTCCGCCGTCTGTTGCGCATCCAGCGCGTCGTGATCCGCTACCGCCTCGATGACCTGCTGTTCGAGTTGCCGTTGCCCTGGTTTCTCCTGGCGCTGCGCTACGTGCTGCCGTGGCGCTGGTTCCCGCGCAAACCGCTGGAGCTGAACCGTGGCGCGCGCCTGCGTCTGGCGCTGCAGGATCTGGGGCCGATCTTCATCAAGTTCGGGCAGATTCTCTCGACCCGTCGCGACCTGCTGCCGGAAGACATCGCCGATGAGCTGATGCTGCTGCAGGACCGTGTGCCGCCGTTCGATTCGCAGCTGTCGATCAAGTTGATCGAAGAGCAACTGGGCAAGAAAATCAGCGACGTGTTCAGCCGCTTTGACGTCGAACCGCTGGCCTCGGCCTCGGTGGCGCAGGTACATGCTGCACAGCTGAAAACCGGCGAAGAAGTGGTGGTCAAGGTGATCCGCCCAGGCCTGAAACCGGTGATTGCCCAAGACCTGGCGTGGCTGTTCATCCTCGCCCGCGCCGCCGAAAAGATCTCCGCCGATGCCCGCCTGCTGCACCCGGTGGACGTGGTGCAGGACTACGAAAAAAACCATCTACGACGAACTCGACCTGCTGCGCGAGGCGGCGAATGCCAGCCAGCTCAAGCGCAACTTCGAAGGCTCGCCGCTGCTCTACGTGCCGCAAGTCTATTGGGACTGGTGCCGGCCGAAAGTGCTGGTCATGGAGCGCATCTACGGGATTCAGGTAACGGATCTGGCGACCCTCGCCGACCAGCGCACCGACATGAAAATGCTCGCCGAACGCGGCGTGGAGATCTTCTTCACCCAGGTGTTCCGCGACAGTTTCTTCCACGCCGACATGCACCCGGGCAACATCTTCGTCAGCACCGTCAACCCGTGGAGTCCGCAGTACATCGCGATCGACTGCGGCATCGTCGGCAGTCTGACCCCGGAAGACCAGGACTACCTGGCGCGCAACCTGTTCGCCTTCTTCAAGCGCGACTACCGCCGCGTCGCGCAATTGCACATCGATTCGGGCTGGGTGCCGGCGGAAACCAAACTCAACGAATTCGAAGCGGCGATCCGTACCGTGTGCGAGCCGATCTTCGAAAAACCGTTAAAAGATATTTCATTTGGCCAGGTGCTGATGCGCCTGTTCCAGACCGCGCGACGCTTCAACATGGAAGTGCAGCCGCAGCTGGTGCTGCTGCAAAAGACCTTGCTGAATATCGAGGGCCTCGGCCGTCAGTTGTACCCGGATCTGGATCTGTGGAACACCGCGCAGCCGTTCCTTGAGCGCTGGATGCGCGAGCGCGTCAGCCCCAAAGCCTTGATCGGCAACGTGCAGAGCCAGTTCGAACAGCTGCCGCACCTGGCCAACATGGCCCGTGACCTGCTCGAACGCATGTCTCAACCGCACGCCTACGACCCGCCGCCCCCCGTGGCACAAACGCAAGGACGACTGGTTCCTGCGCCTGCTCGGCAGTGCGCATCTGGCCGGCGGTACCATCCTCGCCGCCGGCGGCCCGCTGCACGAACTGGGGCATTGGCCGGCCGGAATCATGGTGGCCGTCGGCTTGTATCTGGTCGTTCGCCGATAGCCAGTTCGCTGATCGGCTGGCACACTGTTTCAACGCCTGAACCCGACTATTGAAGTGCGGGTTCGCTGTCGGAGTCGAAGATGAAAAACTGGCTGGACGAGATCAAGTGGGACGCCGATGGCCTGGTGCCGGCGATTGCCCAGGATCACAAGACCGGACGCGTGCTGATGATGGCCTGGATGAACCGCGAAGCGCTCGAGCTGACCGCTGCGGAAAACCGTGCAATCTACTGGTCACGTTCCCGTGGCAAGCTGTGGCGCAAGGGCGAAGAGTCCGGCCACGTACAGACCCTGCATGAAATGCGTCTGGACTGTGACGCCGACGTGATCATCCTGATGGTCGAACAGATTGGCGACATCGCTTGCCATACCGGCCGCCAAAGCTGCTTTTACCGCGTCTTCGAAAACGGCGACTGGAAAACGGTCGACCCGGTTCTGAAAGACCCGCACGCCATTTATTCCGCAGGACAATAGGATGTGTCATCAGTCATTTACTGAGCTGCGTTGCCGGCTGAAAGCGCGCCAGGCAAGGCGCAGGCCGCAGGGAATGTCTTTTCCTTGCCAAGGCCTGCAACGCAGCATGGCGCGCTTTCAGCCGGCAACCCTGAGGGCCGGGCCTGATTTTGTGCAGGGCTGCGTTACTCGTCGTTTATTTGAAATGCCAAACTACACTCCTCGCGCCTTGCCCTGCACAAAATCAGGCTCCGGCGCAGCTCAGGAAATGACTGATGACACATCCTCCCATGAGTGACACCCTGACCCGCCTCGCTCAGGTACTTGAAGAGCGCAAAGGCGCAGCGGCCGACAGCTCATATGTAGCTAGTCTGTATCACAAGGGCCTGAACAAGATTCTGGAGAAAGTCGGCGAAGAGTCGGTCGAAACCATTATTGCCGCCAAGGACGCCGCCATCAGCGGTGACTGCAGCGATGTGATCTACGAGACTGCCGACCTGTGGTTCCACAGCATGGTCATGCTCGCCCAACTGGGGCAGCATCCGCAGGCCGTGCTGGATGAACTGGATCGCCGCTTCGGCCTGTCCGGACACGTCGAGAAAGCCTCGCGTCCGTCCGCCTGAACAATTTTTAGAGAGGAACAGCAACATGGGCATTTTTGACTGGAAACACTGGATCGTCATTCTGGTAGTCGTGGTGCTGGTGTTCGGCACCAAGAAACTGAAAAACCTCGGCACCGACGTCGGTGAGTCGATCAAGGGTTTTCGCAAAGCCATGAACGACGATGAGAAACCCGCCGCCGATCCGACCGTAACGCCTGCGCAGCCGGTACCACCGGTGCAGCCGCAAGCCTCCGCTCAGGCCAACCCGCCGCACACCATCGACGTGCAGGCGCAGAAAGTCGAAGAGCCGATCCGCAAAGACGTGTGAGCACTGACTAATGTTTGGTATCAGCTTCTCTGAACTGCTGCTCGTCGGCCTCGTCGCCCTGCTGGTGCTGGGCCCCGAGCGTCTGCCGGGCGCTGCGCGCACCGCCGGCCTGTGGGTCGGCCGGCTGAAGCGCAGCTTCAACGCGATCAAACAGGAAGTTGAACGTGAAATCGGTGCCGACGAAATCCGCCGGCAACTGCACAACGAACACATCCTGTCGCTGGAGCAGGAGGCGCGGAAGATTTTCACGCCGGTTCAGCAGGAGCCGACGCCGGTTGAGCATGTGGGTGAGCAGACGACTCATGCGCCAGCCGCGCCAGCTGTAACAGCTCCGACACCTGCACCTGCCGCCGCTGTAGCGCCGCCAGCCCCCGTGCCGACTGCTACAGAAACTTCGGTTGAACACGTATCTCCAACCGCCGCGCCGATCACACCTGCGCCTCACGACACCACTTTGCCGCCGCGAGCCCCATGAGCGATCTCCCCGAAAACGACCAGCACATGCCGCTGGTATCGCACCTCACCGAGTTGCGCACCCGCCTGCTGCGTTGTGTAGCGGCGGTGTTCATCATCTTCGCCGGGTTGTTCGCGTTCACCCAGCAGATCTACACCTTCGTCTCGACGCCGCTGCGCCAGTACCTGCCGGCCGGTGCGACGATGATCGCCACGGATGTGTCGTCACCGTTCCTGACGCCGCTGAAGCTGACGATGATGGTCTCGCTGTTCCTCGCGATTCCGGTGATCCTGCACCAGATCTGGGGTTTCATCGCGCCGGGCCTGTACAAGCATGAGAAACGCGTCGCCGTGCCGCTGCTGGTGTCGAGCATCCTGCTGTTCTACACCGGCATGGCGTTCGCCTATTACTTCGTGTTCCCGCTGATCTTCAAGTTCTTCGCCGCGGCCACCCCGGCCGGCGTGGAAATGATGACCGACATCACCAGCTACCTCGACTTCGTGATGACGCTGTTCTTCGCCTTTGGCGTCGCGTTCGAAATCCCGGTGGCCGTGGTGCTGCTGGTGTGGATCGGCGTGGTCGACGTCAAATACCTGAAGAAGATCCGTCCGTACGTGATCATCGGCTGCTTCGTGGTCGGCATGATCCTCACGCCGCCGGACATCTTCTCGCAGACCCTGCTGGCCGTGCCGATGTGGATGCTGTTTGAAATCGGCATTCTGTTCGGCAGCCTGGTCAGCAAACGCGAACGCCCGGACGAAACGCCGGCTGACGATCACAACGACCAGCCGCCAGCGACCCAGGCATGAACCTGCTGTTGCTCGAAGAGGCCGACTTCATCGCGGCCGACCGCGTCGTGCTGCGTGACCGGCGCCTGACGCACATGCAGGAAGTGCATCGATCCGAAGTCGGCGACAGCCTGCGCGTCGGGCGCATCAATGGGCTGATGGGTTCGGCTGAACTGCTGCGCCTCGAGGCCGGCGAAGCCGAGTTGCGCGTCAGCCTCGATCAACCGCCACCGGCCAAGCTGCCGCTGACGCTGGTACTGGCCCTGCCGCGGCCGAAGATGTTGCGTCGGGTGTTCCAGACCGTGGCGACCATGGGCGTGTCGAAGGTGATTCTGGTCAACAGCTACCGCGTCGAGAAGAGTTTCTGGCAGACGCCGTTTCTGGAGCCGGAGGCGATTCGCGAGAATTTGATCCTCGGCCTCGAACAGGCCCGCGATACCGTGCTGCCGGACATCATCATCGAGAAGCGCTTCAAGCCGTTCGTCGAAGATCGACTGCCTGCGATAACCGAAGGCACCCTCGGCCTGGTCGGCCATCCCGGCAATTTTCCGCCGTGCCCGCGCGCGTTGAGCGAACCGGTAACGCTGGCGATCGGCCCCGAAGGTGGCTGGATTCCTTACGAGATCGACTTGCTTGCCAAGTCCGGCCTGCAACCGGTGCAACTGGGCGAGCGCATCCTGCGCGTCGAAACCGCCGTCACCGCCCTCCTCGCCCGCCTGTTCTGACACACCTCTCCCTGGAGGAGCTGCCGCAGGTGCGATCTTTTGATTCTTGTTTTTTTAACAAGCAAGATCAAAAGATCGCAGCCTTCGGCAGCTCCTACAGGGGATTGGTTGCATGCGGCAATCGGTCATATTGCGCTTGAACAATAAAGAAAGCCGAAACGCGGTCGTTACAGTGCAAAGTCTCAGATATTTATCGAATAAGGACGTCTCCATGTCGCTCAGACAACTTTCCATTCAATGGAAAATCACCCTGCTCGCCGGCCTGTGCCTGGCGGGCATCGTGACCCTGCTGGTGGGTCTTTCGCTGTACCGCATGGAGCACAGCTCCGAGCTGGTGAAGGCGTCGAGCATGGAGATGCTGACCGAGTCGGCCCAGGCGCGCATTGAATCGCAAGGCGAAGTGCAGGCTGCCGGGATTCGCCAGCAGTTCATGGACGCCTATCAGTACGGTCACGGTTTTTCGCGTCAGGTGCTGTTCCTGCGCGAGCAGGCCGAGAAGCGCTTTCTCGACGCCTTCGACCTGCGCGAAGACATGACCCGTCAGGTCAAGTCCGCGCTGCAGGCCAATCCGGACCTGCTCGGCCTGTCGCTGGTGTTCGAAGCCAACGCGCTGGACGGCAAGGATGAGCTGTTCGCCGGTCAGGCCGAGCTGGGCAGCAACGACAAGGGCCGCTTCGCCCTCTACTGGTCGCAGCCGACTCCCGGCAAAGTCACCTCGATGGCCCTGCCGGAAAGCGACATGACCGATACCAGCACAGGCCCCAGCGGTCAGGCGGCCAATGCCTGGTTCACCTGCCCGCGCACCACGCTCAAACCGTGCGTGATCGAACCGTACTTTTATGTGATCGACGGCCAGAACGTGCTGATGACCAGCATCGTCTTTCCGCTGATGGTCAACGGCAAAGTCATCGCCTCGCTGTCGGTGGACATCAATCTCAACAGCCTGCAGGCGATCAGTCAGGGCGCGAGCAAAAAACTCTACGACGGCCAGACCGCCGTGAGCATCATCAGCCCCACCGGCCTGCTCGCCGGTTACAGCCCGGACGCCAGCAAGCTGAGCAAACGTCTGGATGCCGTGGACACCGTCAGTGGCGCCGAACTGCTGCGTCAACTCGGCGCCAGCAGCAGCGTCAGCAGCCTGCACAGCAACGGCCAGTTGAAAGTGCTGTCGCCGTTCCAGCCGATCCCCGGCGGCCCGTCGTGGGGCGTGTTGCTCGACGTGCCGGAAAAGGTGCTGGTCAGCCGCGCCGAAGCACTCAAGCAGCAACTGGATGCGAGCAACCACTCCGGCACCCTGATCGAACTGAGCCTCGGCGTGCTTGCGGCGCTGATCGGCCTGTTGCTGGTGTGGCTGATGGCACGCAGTGTGACCAGACCGATCCTCGGCGTGGCCAACATGCTTGAAGACATTGCCAGTGGCGAAGGCGATCTGACCCGCCGCCTGGCCTACGACAAAAAAGATGAACTCGGCCAATTGGCCGGCTGGTTCAACAAATTCCTCGACAAGTTGCAACCGATCATCGCCGAAGTGAAACGCTCGGTGCAGGACGCGCGCAACACCGCCGACCAGTCCTCGGCCATCGCGACTCAGACCAGCGCCGGCATGGAGCAGCAATACCGTCAGGTCGATCAGGTCGCCACCGCATCCCACGAAATGAGCGCCACCGCGCAGGATGTTGCGCGCAGTGCTGCGCAAGCCGCCGAAGCGGCCAAAGACGCCGACCGCGCCACCCGTCAGGGTCTGACCGTGATCGACCGCACCACCGCGAGCATCGACACCCTCGCCGCCGACATGAGCGCAGCGATGGTGCAGGTCGAAGGCCTGGCCGCCAACAGCGAGAAGATCGGTACGGTGCTGGAAACCATCCGCGCCATCGCCGAACAGACCAACCTGCTGGCGCTCAACGCGGCAATCGAAGCGGCGCGTGCCGGTGAAGCCGGGCGCGGGTTCGCCGTGGTCGCCGACGAAGTGCGCAACCTCGCCCGCCGCACGCAAGAGTCGGTGGAAGAAACCCGTCAGGTCATCGAGCAACTGCAGACCGGCACCCAGGATGTGGTCGGTTCGATGGGCAACAGCCATCGTCAGGCGCAGGGCAGTGTCGAGCAGGTCGGTCAAGCGGTGACCGCACTGCGCCAGATCGGCGATGCAGTGACGGTGATCAGCGACATGAACCTGCAAATCGCCAGCGCGGCGGAAGAACAGAGCGCGGTGGCCGAGGAGATCAACAACAACGTGGCGACCATTCGCGACGTGACCGAGTCGCTGTCCGGACAGGCCAATGAGTCGGCGCGGGTGAGCCAATCGCTGAACAGTTTGGCGAATCAGCAGCAGAGTCTGATGGATCAGTTCCGGGTCTGACTGCATCACCCTCGCCTGTAGGAGCTGCCGCAGGCTGCGATCTTTTGACTTTGATTTTTTAAAAACCAAGATCAAAAGATCGCAGCCTTCGGCAGCTCCTACAGGGCTTATGCATTACTCAGTCATTTCTGCAGGCCAAAAAAAACGCCCCGAACCAGTCGGGGCGTTTTTATGTGCGGCTCAGCAGAAGGGAATTACTTGCCTTCCCAGCGCTTCAGCACGAGGGTGGCGTTGGTGCCACCGAAGCCGAAGCTGTTGCTCATCACGGTGTTGATGGTGGCGTTCTCGCGGGTCTTGGTCAGCACCGGCAGATCGGCCACTTCAGGGTCCAGCTCGTCGATGTTGGCGGAGCCGGCGATGAAGTTGCCTTCCATCATCAGCATGCAGTAGATCGCTTCGTGAACGCCAGCGGCGCCCAGGGAGTGACCGGACAGGCTCTTGGTCGAGCTGATCGCAGGCGCCTTGTCGCCGAACACTTCGCGCACACCTTTCATTTCCGCGACGTCGCCGACCGGAGTCGAAGTGCCGTGGGTGTTCAGGTAGTCGATCGGGGTGTCGACGGTGGACATTGCCATCTGCATGCAGCGGATCGCGCCTTCGCCGCTTGGGGCAACCATGTCGTAGCCGTCGGACGTCGCGCCGTAGCCAACGATTTCGGCGTAGATCTTGGCGCCACGGGCCAGCGCATGTTCCAGCTCTTCAACCACGACCATGCCGCCACCGCCAGCGATGACGAAACCGTCACGGTCGGCGTCGTAGGCGCGGGAAGCTTGTTCCGGGGTGTCGTTGCGCTTGCTGGACAGGGCGCCCATCGCGTCGAACAGGAACGACTGGCTCCAGTGCTCTTCTTCACCGCCACCGGCGAAGACGATGTCCTGCTTGCCCATCTGGATTTGTTCCATGGCGGTACCGATGCAGTGAGCACTGGTGGCGCAGGCAGACGCGATGGAGTAGTTCAGGCCCTTGATCTTGAACGGCGTGGCCAGGCATGCGGAAACGGTGCTGCTCATGGTCCGCGTTACACGGTATGGGCCAACGCGTTTCACGCCTTTCTCGCGCAGGATGTCCAGCGCTTCCATCTGGTTCAGGGTCGACGCGCCGCCGGAACCGGCGATCAGGCCGGTACGCGGGTTGGACACTTGCTCTTCGGTCAGGCCGGAGTCAGCAATGGCGTCTTTCATGGCCAGGTAGGCGTAAGCCGCTGCATGGCCGACGAAACGATAGATCTTGCGATCGATCAGTTCTTCAAGGTTGAGGTCGATGGAGCCGGAAACCTGGCTACGCAGACCCATTTCAGCATATTCCGGGTTGAACCGGATGCCAGGGCGGCTTGCACGCAGGTTAGCGGAGACGGTCTCTTTGTCATTGCCCAGGCACGAAACAATGCCCAGACCAGTGATAACGACGCGGCGCATGCGAATAACCCTTAGAAGTTGTCAGTGGAGGTGAACACGCCGACGCGAAGGCCTTCGGCGGTGTAGATTTCGCGACCGTCGACAGTCACCGAACCGTCGGCGATGGCCAGGTTCAGCTTGCCCTTGAGGACGCGTTTGATATGAATGTTGTAGGTGACTTTCTTGGCGGTCGGCAGGACCTGGCCGAAGAATTTCACTTCGCCTGAACCCAGCGCACGGCCACGGCCCGGCAGGCCTTGCCAGCCCAGGAAGAAGCCGACCAGTTGCCACATGGCGTCCAGACCGAGGCAGCCCGGCATCACCGGATCGCCTTCGAAGTGGCACGCGAAGAACCACAGGTCAGGGTTGATATCCAGCTCGGCGACCAATTCACCTTTGCCGTACTTGCCGCCTTCTTCGCTGATCAGGGTGATGCGATCCACCATCAGCATGTTCGGGGCGGGCAGTTGCGCGTTACCTGGGCCGAACAGCTCACCGCGACTGCAGCGCAGCAGGTCTTCCCGAGTAAAGGCGTTTTGTTTGGTCATGCGAGCTCCTCAATAATCCCATGCGGCAGGTGGGGCAAATCTTCCCGGCCGATCGACGCGTTCATGCCTCGTACCGGCAGCCTACTCATAGACTATTGCGTTGTGGTGAAAGTCACAGCACCAAGGACATGAATGTACACTTGTGCACTGAAATTTTTATTCAAGCCTCTTTTGAGGCTCGTTCGGGTGCCTAAGACTGCCGCACTTTCGCTTTTCACGCCAGTCGCAGATGGTCGAAAAACCGTCACTACTGCACCCAGCGCTGCAGAATCTGTTGTAGGTCATTGCGTTTGAACGGCTTCGCCAGGTAATCGTTCATGCCCGCCGACAGGCAGGTTTCGCGGTCGCCCTGTAGCGCGTTGGCGGTCAGGGCGATGATCGGCACCTCGCCGCGTCCAGGCAGTTGGCGAATCTGCCGGGTCGCCTCATAGCCGTCGATGATCGGTAGCCGGCAGTCCATCAGAATCACTTCGAACTCATTGCCCTCAGCGCTGCGTACCGCCTGCGCGCCATCGGTGGCGACGCTGACGGTGAAGCCAAGGCTGCGCAGCATCGCCTCGATCACGGTCTGGTTGACCGGATTGTCCTCCACCAGCAACACATGGCGCCCCTCGCCATGCCCGTTGCCATTGGCCGCGCGCGGTGCCGCCAGCGGCGGCAATGTCTGCTTATATAAGGCCAGCGGGATTTCCAGGGTGAACACCGAGCCCAGGCCTTCTTCACTTTGCGCGCGCAACGTCCCGCCCATGCGTTCGGCCAGGGTGCGGGCGATCGGCAGGCCGAGGCCGGTGCCGCCATAGCGCCGGGAAATCGAACTGTCAGCCTGCTGGAAGGCGTTGAACATCAACTCCAGACTTTCCGAGGAGATGCCGATGCCGC
This sequence comes from Pseudomonas sp. MD195_PC81_125, assembly GCF_014060985.1. NCBI lineage: Bacteria > Pseudomonadati > Pseudomonadota > Gammaproteobacteria > Pseudomonadales > Pseudomonadaceae > Pseudomonas > Pseudomonas sp. MD195_PC81_125. The sequence goes on along the minus strand of NZ_JABULD010000171.1, from coordinate 13,114 downwards.
TGTCACGCACCGAACAGGTGAACCACAGCAGTTCGTGATCCAGCGACTGCCATTGCGCTTCGATACTGACCCGGCCACGCTCGGTGAACTTCAAGGCATTGCCCACCAGGTTAACCAGAATCTGCCGGATCCGCGTCGGGTCACCTTGCACCTGCATGTCGCGCATGTCCTCGGGGATCCGCAGGTTCAGGGCCAAGCCGCGCTGCACCGCGCTGTGCTGGAACGACTGGGCGCAAGCGCCGATCAGGTCGGCCAGGTTGAATGGAATGTGCTCAAGCTCCAGCTCCGAACGTTCGATCCGCGAGAAGTCGAGGATGTCGTTGATGACTTTCAGCAGATGTTCGGTCGACTCCGAAGCGAGCGCCGCGTACTCGATCTGCTCCTCGGTCATGTCCGTGGTTTCCAGCAACTGCAACATGCCCAGCACACCATTCATGGGCGTACGCAGTTCGTGGCTCATCATCGCCAGGAAATCGGATTTGGCGTTGTTGGCCTTTTCCGCTTCCTCGCGGGTCTGGATCAGTTGCGCCATCGCCTGATGCTGTTCGCGACTGGCCTGCTCCAGTGCCTGGGCGAGGTTGTTGATGTGCTGCGACAGGGCGCCCAGTTCCGTGTCATCGACAATCGGCAGCGGGGTCTTGTAGTCGCCTTGCTGAATTGCCTTGACCGCGTTGCCGATATCGCGGATCGGCGCCGACAGGCTGCCGGCCAGACGCCGCGCCAGCACAAACGTGAAGAGCAGGGCGAACAACGCCAGAATCCCGGCCTTGAACAGAATTTCCTGCTGACGCTGACTGAAGGCATCGTTGGACAGGCCGACGATCACCCGACCCAGATAGTCCTCGCTGGTCACGTTATTGCTGGCTTTGGCGTCGTGGAAAAAATCACTGTTGAGGGCGATCCGTTGCAGGCGCACCGGGGCCTGAAACACCTCGACCTGATGCGGGCGGTTGTGCGCGTCGGCGGCCTGTTCTACGTAGGCCAGGATCCGGTTGGCGCTGTCCTGTACTTCCAGAAAACGCACGTTTGGTGTGGCCAGGGTCGCTTTGAGCAGGCTTTCCAGCACTTCGTTGTTGCCGGAAATCACTCCGTACTCGGTGGCGGGCGCCAGTTGGTTGGCGATCAGTTGCCCGGTGTGATTGAGCTCCTGCCGCAAATCCTGAATCCGCACAAAGGTAAAGAAACTGATCAGCAGCAGCGTAAGCAGCAGGGCCGGGCCGAGGCTGATCAATTGCGTGCGGGTGTTGATGTCCCAGCGGCGACGCAGATTCATGGGTGGCTTTCTCCTTCAGCCAACTGGCGGGCGACAGACGCTTCATCGATTGGCTCGATACCCAGGGAACGAGCGACCTGCGCATTACTTGAGACCTTGAAGCGATCGGGGTAGAGCGCGCGCGGCCATGTTGCCGGGGGACGGTCCAGTAACCCGTCAAGGATCGCCAGCCAGTCGGGCTGATCGCTGTAAGTGCTGGCGAGGCTGCCGGCACGCACGAACGCAACGTTCGGCCCGATCAGTGCCACTTGCCGGGAGTAACTGCTGAGCAACAGGTTTTTCACGGTTTTCGGGTTGTACAGGTCGGGGTCGTCGAGGCCCAGCAGCACCTCGCTGTTTCTCAGCACGCCTTGCAACGGGCGACTGTCCTGGGTGTTGTCCCAGCGCTGGCTGACGATTTGCAGATTCAGCGGCGCTGCGGCCTGATGCAGCTCCTTGAGCAAGAATTCGCTGTGCTGGTCGAACAGCACGCCGACCCGCCGCACCTGCGGCAGAATTCGCCGAATCAATTGCAGTTGCCGCCCCAGCGGCGGATCGCTCCACAGCAGACTCAAGTGCGGTGGCTGTGCGGCACCCAGGCGTTTGCGCGCTTGCAGACGACTGATGCGCAACACCAGCGTCGGCGGCCCCTGGGACTCCTGCAGGCGCCAGTCGAGACTGGGCAGATCGAGCAGAATCATCCGCAAATTGCCCGGCAACTTGCCCGGCGCCGGCAGGCTGGCCAGCGGTTGAAACCGCACGTTGTCAGTGGGGCGCAGCTCGCTCAGGGCCTGGACGAAGGCTTGCACCCCGGGGCTTTCTTCGGCGCCGGTCAACAGGATATCGGCGGCTTGCACCGCCACGCCGTGCAGCCACGCGGTCAAGAACAGACAGGCACCCGCCAGCCAGTGGCCAAGGGTGGGCGTCTTGTTTGCCGTGGCGTAGCGCACCCTAGAACTCCAGCTCGGCGCTGAAATACAGCACCCGGCGCTCGTCGTACTGGTTGTCGACGAAAGTGGTCGGCTGGTTGTCGAGCCGCTGCTGCAGCACGCCGGCCAGTTGCAGTTGCGCCTTGCCCAGCGGGATGCGTTTGGCGATGCGCGTGTCGACCCGCTCGAAACGATAGCCGTTAAGCGCGTTGTCGCCGTAATAGAAGAGGGCGCTGTTCCAGCCATGGCCCCAATCGCGCAGCCAGCCGGCAGAGCCGCTGTTGCGTGAGGTGAATTGCTGATCCAGCGGATTGCTCGCCTCGGCATCGACGTAGGCATAAGTGAAGCGCAGGCGGTCGATCATGCTCAGGCGCCAGTCGAGCTGGGTTTCAGTGCCGCGAAAGCGTGAGCTGTTGGCGTTGCTGGCGATGTACTGGTTGTTACGCAGCGGCTCGCTGATCATTCCGGTGATTTCGTCGTAGAACAGCTTCACGTCCACGGCCAGCCCCCACTCGGCGAAATAGCCGTTGTAGCCCAACTCGCGCGAACGCATGTGTTCCTGATCGAGATTGCCCGGGCCACGGGTCTTGACGAAGTAGCGCGCCGAAGACTGGCCATAGGCGGACGGCCGCAGGTTGCTCACCTGATAGCTCCAGTTGACGTTGTTCTCGAACATGTCCGGCGAGCGGATCGCCTCCGAGTACACCGCGCGCAGGCCATGGCGTGGGTTGATCAGGTAGTTGACGGCGAACCGGGGCGTCAGCGAACTGCCGATCAGTTGGGTGTTTTCAAACATGGCGCCGCCCTGCAACAGCCAGTGTTCACTGGCGCGCCACTCCAGTTGGCCGAACGCGCGCCAGGTGGTGTCGTCCAGCGTGCCGTTGAAGTAGGTCTCGGAGTCGGCCCGGTCGTAACGATAGTTCATGCCGCTGACCAGTCGCAGGCTGTCGGACAGGCTGAGGGTGTCCTGCAATTCCAGATCGTAGCGCGACTCGCGGGCGCTTTGGTCGATGTCGCCACACAAGGTCTGGCTGGCACCGTTGCGCCATTGATCCAGCACTTGATTGGCCAGAGCCATTTCCTGTGGCGTTCCGGCTTCCGGACCGGGGCCGGTGAAACGGGTGATGTTGCGCGCCAGGCGTTCGGTGTAGTTCGGGTTGAGCTGCCACAGCTGTGTCAGTTGCGGGCTGAACGACACTTCGGCATCACAGGCGCGCCATACTTGCTGGCGATCCCAGTGCTGCGCCGAGCCTTGTATATAAAGGCTGTGTTGCGGATTGATGTCGAGACTCCAGCGCACCGAGCCGGCGTAATCCTTGGCGACCACGTCGGAATTGTTCCCGGCAGCGGTAATCCCCGAGAAAACCGGGCGGTAGGTATAAGGGCGCTGGTTGGTACCGTCCTTGGCATTGACCTGCCAGTCGAGGCTCTGGTTGTCGCTCAGGGTCTGGCTGACGGCGAGGCTGAAGCGGTTCAAACGGCGGCTGTCGCGGTAATCGGCGCCGGTGCGGTCGCTGTCGAAGCCATCGTCTTCCTGGCCGGACAGCGACAGGCGCAAGTCGCCGCCGTTCCAGCCCGTACCCTGGCTGGCATAGAAATCGTTAATGCCGCGCTGGCCGCGGGTGTACTTCAGGCGTGTGCCGTGGCTGTCTGCCGGGTTGCGGGTGATGATGTTGACCACCGCCATCAGCGCGTTGGCGCCGTAGCTGACCGTGTTCGGCCCACGGAAAACCTCGATCCGCTCGATGTCTTCCATGGCCACCGGAATATCACTCCAGTCCACCGTGGCCAGGCCTGCGCGGTACACCGAGCGGCCATCGATCAGCACCTGCATGCGTCGCGCTTCGCTGGCATTGGTCCCGTGATAGTTGACCGCCGCCTGATTGCCGCTGATGTTGCCGACCATCATTCCCGGCACCAGCCGCAGCAACTCACTGATGTCGCGGGCGCCACTGGCGTTGATCAGTTCACTGTCGAGTACGGTCATGCTCCCCGGCACTTCCGCCGGTGTCTGTTTCAGGCGTGTGGCCGTCAGCACCTGCGGCAGCGTTTCGCTGTCGACAAACAGGTCGTCCGCCTGCAACACCGGGCTGAACAGCAGCGCCAGCAACAGGGATGAACGTGAAGGGGGAGAGCCAAAAGACACGACACAGCCTTGATCACAAAGAATTGGCGCGCATGTTAACCGAGGACAGTGACTTTTCCAGTCACGATGCTGGCATTTTCCTAGGTTTTATTGGTCTTCTTCCTACAAGTGCCGGTAATTGACGCAGGGGCTGGCCGCGCTCCGGTCGCCCCGTATAATGCCGGCATCGCCACTGGTATGGATTAACGGATTGCATATGACTGAACAGCGCCCGATTGCGGTCCTGGGAGGCGGAAGTTTTGGTACCGCCGTGGCCAATCTTTTGGCCGAGAACGGCCATCAAGTCCTGCAGTGGATGCGCGACCCCGAGCAGGCCGAGGCCATCCGGGTCAATCGCGAGAATCCGCGTTACCTCAAAGGCATCAAGATCCTGCCGGGGGTGACGGCGGTCACCGACCTGCAGGCCACCCTCGACGCCTGCGAGTTGTGCTTCGTCGCGCTGCCGTCGAGCGCCCTGCGCACGGTGCTGGCTGCTCATGCCGAGCGCCTGAGCGGCAAGATGCTGGTCAGCCTGACCAAGGGCATCGAAGCCCACACCTTCAAACTGATGAGCCAGATCCTCGAAGAGATCGCCCCGCAGGCGCGCATCGGCGTACTGTCCGGGCCGAACCTGGCGCGGGAGATCGCCGAGCACGCGCTGACCGCCACGGTGGTCGCCAGCGAAGACGAAGAACTCTGCAAAGCGGTACAGGCTGCGTTGCATGGTCGCACCTTCCGCGTTTACGCCAGTGCTGACCGTTTCGGTGTCGAACTGGGGCGGCGCGTTGAAGAACGTCTACGCGATCATCGCCGGCATGGCGGTAGCGCTCGAGATGGGCGAGAACACCAAGAGCATGCTGATCACTCGCGCCCTGGCCGAGATGACCCGGTTCGCGGTGAACCAGGGCGCCAACCCGATGACTTTCCTCGGTCTGGCCGGGGTCGGTGACTTGATCGTGACCTGCTCGTCACCCAAGAGCCGCAACTATCAGGTCGGGTTTGCCCTCGGTCAGGGCTTGAGCCTTGATGAAGCCGTGTCGCGCCTGGGCGAAGTCGCTGAGGGGGTCAACACCCTGAAAGTGCTCAAGGCCAAGTCCCAGGAGGTTGGCGTGTACATGCCGCTGGTCGCCGGGCTGCATGCGATCCTGTTTGAAGGACGCACGCTGGAGCAGGTGATCGGTCTACTGATGCGGGCCGAGCCGAAAACCGACGTCGACTTTATTTCCACCAGCGGTTTCAACTGATTCAACAGGAAGCGAGCCATGAACGATCCGAAAACCGAAGCCAAGTACGAATCCATCCTCCTGCGGGTGCTGTGGATGATCGTCTACGTGCTGGTCTGGCAAGTGGCGCAGTTCATCCTCGGCGCGGTGGTGCTGGTGCAACTGATCTATCGTTTGATTTACGGCGCGCCGAGCGCCAGCCTGATGAATTTCGGCGACAGCCTGAGCCAGTTCCTTGCGCAGATCGGCCGCTTCGGCAGCTTTCACAGCGACCAGAAACCCTGGCCGTTCGCCGACTGGCCGACCCCGCGTGCCCCGGAAGGCGAGGCGCCGCACACCGTGCCGCCAGCCCCGCATCCGGCCCGCGATGAGGAACCCAAGCTATGAAACTCTGGGTATTGCGTCACGGTGAGGCCGTGCCTTATGGCTCGTGCCCCGACTCCGAACGGGAACTGACCGCGCACGGTCGCCAAGAGGCCTTGAGCAGCGCAGCCCGATTGATCGGTCAGCCGCTGACGGCGATTTACGCCAGCCCTTATCTGCGCGCACAACAGACTGCGCAGATCGTTCGCGAGGCTCTGGGTTTCGAGCCGGAGATCCGCACCGTCGATTGGCTGACGCCGGAGAGCGATCCGGACAAGGTGGCGGATCAGCTGGTGTCGGTGAGCAATGTGCTGCTGGTCAGCCATAACCCGTTGGTGGGCAACCTGCTGAGCTATCTGCAGCATGGCGCCGGGTATCCGCCGGAGAAGGTCAGCACCGCTGGCTTGGCCGAACTGGAAAGTCCTGAGTTGTTGATAGGCTCGATGACCCTCAACAGCCTCAAGCATCCCTAAAAGCAAAAGATCGCAGCCTGCACAGGTCTCTGGTGGAGCTGCCGCAGGCTGCGATCTTTTGATCTTGTTTCTTTTGGTAAAAAATCCAACCAAGCACTTGCTTGGTTGACTACGCTTGCTCCAGACCCAAAAAACAGGAGCGAGTCGCATGTCTGCCGCCTTCCGTTTACCGCTGGACGTATTCTACGAGCGTGAGGCCCGGCACCCGCGCCAGCGTTTTCTGGTGCAGCCCATCGGTGGCGGGCAGGTCGAGACGCTGACCTGGGCCGACATCGGCCATCAGGCCCGTTGCGCCGCGCACTGGCTGCGCGCACGGGAATTGCCGCAAGGCAGCCACATTGCACTGATCTCGAAAAACTGCGCGCACTGGATCATTGCCGATCTGGCGATCTGGATGGCCGGACACGTCTCGGTGCCGCTGTATCCCAACCTCACGGCAGACTCGGTGAATCAGGTCCTGACACATTCGGAAAGCGTGCTGGCGTTCATCGGCAAGCTCGATGACTGGCCGGGCATGTCGGTCGGTGTGCCGGCGGATCTGCCAACCATCAGTCTGCCGCTGCATCCGCCCGGCGAGTTTGATTTCAGTTGGGATGACCTGCAAGGGAGCTCGCCGATCCAGGACGATCCACGCCCGGCGGCCGAACAACTGGCGACCATCATCTACACCTCCGGCACCACCGGGTTGCCCAAAGGCGTGATGCACAGTTTTGCCAATCTGGGCTTTGCCACGACTCGCGGCACGCAACTGTTCGGGCTCAACGAGCAAGACCGCCTGCTGTCGTACCTGCCGCTGTGCCATGTCGCCGAACGAATGTTCGTTGAACTGGCGGCGATTTATACCGGGCAAACCGTGTTCTTTGCCGAAAGCCTCGACACCTTCATCACCGATCTGCAGCGGGCGCGGCCCACGGCGATGTTCGGGGTGCCGCGCATCTGGACCAAATTCCAGATGGGCGTGTACGGCAAGATCCCGGCCAAGCGCCTGGATTTCCTGCTTGGCCTGCCATTCATTGGCAAGCGGGTCGGGCACAAGGTGTTGGCCGGGTTAGGCCTTGATGCCTTGCGCGTTGCCCTGTCCGGTGCGGCACCGGTGCCGCAGACCCTGCTCGGCTGGTATCAGAAACTCGGCCTCGATGTGCTGGAGGTGTATGGCATGACCGAGAGTTGCGGCTATTCGCACATCTGCCTGCCGGGTCAGTACAAGCAAGGCTGGATCGGCAAGCCGTGCCCGGAGGTTGAGGTGCGAATCGACGAGTCCGGTGAGGTGCAGGTGCGCAGTCAGGCGAACATGCTTGGCTATTTCAAGGAGCCGCAGAAAACCGCCGAGACCCTCACCGAGGACGGCTTCCTGCGTACTGGTGACAAGGGCGAACAGGATGCCGAGGGGCGCTTGCGCCTGACCGGCCGGCTCAAGGAAATCTTCAAGACCAGCAAGGGCAAATACGTGGCCCCGGCGCCGATTGAAAACCGGCTGGCGGTGCATTCGCGGATCGAACAGGTCTGTGTCGTCGGTGATGGCCTGAGTGCCCCGCTGGGCTTGTGCGTGCTGTCGAACGTCAATCAGGAGGAGGCGCGGGCGAGTCTGCATTCGAGCCTGGAGAAGCTGCTCGAAGAGGTCAACGCCGTGCTCGACAAGCACGAACGCCTGCGCCGGCTGGTGGTGGTCAAGGACAGCTGGGCGGTGGAAAACGGCTTTCTCACGCCGACCTTGAAGATCAAGCGCAACGTCATCGAAGACACTTATGGCGCGCGGTTTGAAGAATGGAGCGCGCGCAGCGAGGCGGTGCTGTGGCAGGATTGAGTGACGATCAAAACAACAAAGGAAGCCTGCGATGACCTTGTGGCGCACCACTCCGAACATCGAGCAGTTGAACGCAATCCAGAAAAACACCATCGGCGAAGTGCTGGATATCCGCTTTGAGTCCTTCGACGAAGCGTCGTTGACGGCGAGCATGGTCATCGATCACCGCACCCATCAACCTTATGGTCTGCTGCACGGCGGCGCTTCGGTGGTGCTGGCGGAAACCGTTGGTTCCATGGCCAGTTACCTGTGCATCGATGCCAGCAAATTCTATTGCGTGGGGCTGGAGATCAATGCCAACCATCTGCGCGGTTTGCGCAGCGGGCGGGTGACCGCAGTGGCTTCGCCAATTCACATCGGTCGCACCACGCATGTCTGGGACATTCGCTTGACCAGCGATGAAGGCAAGGCCAGTTGCGTCTCGCGTTTGACCATGGCGGTGGTGCCGTTGGGCGAGCAGCCACCGGCCCGGTGATCTGCTGAAGATAACAAGATCGCAGCCTGCGGCAGCTCCTACAGAATGTAAGCGATTCCCATGCAGGGGCTGGCGCAGCCTGCGATCTTTTGCTTTTCACGACAACTCCACCACCCTTTCTGGCAGTTATGGTCATTGCTGCCGATCCTGGTCTTACGGACAATCAACATCACGTTTCCCGTTCATGGATAAGTCCGCATGTCGCAACCGATCTTTTTCGCCCACGCCAACGGGTTTCCCTCGGGCACCTATGGCAAGTTGTTCGCGGCGCTGGCGCCCGAGTACCGGGTTGCGCATCTGGAGCAGCATGCCCATGACCCGCGTTTCCCGGCGGACGACAACTGGTACAACCTGGTCGACGAACTGATCCACCATTTGCAGCAGCAGGATCAACCGGTGTGGGGCGTCGGCCATTCCTTTGGCGGCGTGTTGCACCTGCACGCCGCATTGCGCTGCCCAGAGCTGTATCGCGGCGTGGTCATGCTCGACTCGCCGGTGCTGACCCGCACTGATCAATGGGTGATCCGCGCGGCCAAGCGCTTCGGCTTCATCGACAGACTGACCCCGGCCGGACGTACGCTGGGGCGACGCGAGGAGTTCGCCGACCTCGACACGGCGCGCAGCTACTTTGCCGGCAAGACCCTGTTTCGCGGTTTCGATCCGGAATGCTTCGATGCCTACCTGCAACACGGGTTGCAGACGGTCGGCGACAAGTTGCGTCTGCGCTTCGACCCGGCCACCGAAATCAGCATCTATCGCGGCGTGCCGCACACCAGCCCGGGCCGTACGCGCCAATTGCAGGTGCCGCTGGCCGTGGTGCGTGGTCACAAGAGCCGGGTGGTCATGCGTCATCACACGCGGTTCGTCGGGCGCCTGCCCCAGGGTGAAGCCCTGAGCATGCCCGGCGGACACATGTTCCCGCTCGAACGTCCGCAAGACACCGCGCGCCTGCTCAAAGAGCTGTTTACGCGTTGGGAGCGCCGCCTACAGAAGGACTGCGCATGAGCCCGACCTTCGAAGAAGTGCGCCTGAGCCTGCCGCATATCGAACTGGCGGCGCACTTGTTCGGCCCCGAGGACGGTCTGCCGGTGATCGCCCTGCATGGCTGGCTCGACAACGCCAACAGCTTCGCGCGCCTGGCGCCGAGGCTCAAAGGCCTGCGCATCATTGCCCTGGACATGGCCGGGCATGGGCATTCCGGGCATCGTCCGAACGGCGCCGGTTATGCGCTGTGGGATTACGCTCACGATGTGCTGCAGGTTGCCGAGCAACTGGGCTGGAAGCGCTTCGGCCTGCTCGGGCATTCGATGGGCGCCATCGTTTCGCTGGTGCTGGCCGGTTCGTTGCCGGAGCGCATCAGCCATCTGGCGCTGATCGATGGAGTGATTCCGCCTACAGACAAAGGTGAAAACGCTGCCGAGCGCATGGGCATGGCCCTGCAGGCGCAGCTGGACCTGCGTGACAAGCGCAAACCGGTCTACAACACCCTCGATCGTGCCATCGAAGCGCGGATGAAAGGGCTGGTGGCGGTCAGTCGCGAAGCCGCCGAACTGCTGGCGCAACGCGGTTTGATGCCGGTGCCCGGCGGTTATACATGGCGCACTGATAATCGGCTGACTCTGCCATCGCCGTTGCGCCTGACTCAGGAGCAGGCGATGGCGTTCGTCCAGCGCATCACCTGTCCGGCGCAACTGGTGGTCGCCGCCGACGGCATGCTGGCCAGACATCCGGAGTTGCTGGAGCGTCTACCCTTTAGCCAGGAACAGCTGGCGGGCGGGCATCATTTGCACCTGAACGATGAGTCCGGTGCCGACCTTGTCGCAGACTGTTTCAATCGCTTCTTCGCCATTCCTTGACTTGCACCGGGCAACTGTCGAGGCTGGGCGGGTTGAAATGGGAGACAAACACGATGGATTTCTATACCGCTGCGACCCCGACCCGCCAAGCCATGCCGATCCGATGAGCCTGACTATGCGGTCACTCAGTCTGTTGGCGCTGTGCTGTTTCAGTCCCGTTCTCTTCGCTGCCGATGTGCCAGGCAGCCAGGATCTGCAGATCGTGCCGCGCCTGGCCGATGCGCAGATTGTCGACTATCGCCCTCCGGTGGAGCTCGAGCGGATCTATCCGCTGGGCTCGATTCGCAAGATCAGCGGCCAGTTGCGCTTCGACGGCCAGGTCACCGCGCGCGGCCAGACCACTTCGGTCACCTATGAATTGCCCCCGGAGCACTCCGCCACCGAAGCCTTCACTGCTGCTCGCGAAGCCCTGCAAAAGCAGGACGCCGAGTTGCTGTTCTGGTGCCAGGCCCGCGACTGCGGCGAAAGCAGCCTGTGGGCCAATGAAGTGTTCGGCAATGCCAAGCTGTACGGTGCCGACGAGCAACAGGCCTATCTGCTGTTGCGTCTGGCTGCACCGAAGGACAACACCCTGGTGGCGCTCTACAGCATCACCCGCGGTAATCGCAAAGCCTACCTGCATGTCGAACAGTTCGAAGCGGGCGCGCCGTTGGGCGAGTTGCTTCCGACGTCGGCGACGCTGTTGCGACAGCTCAAAAGCACCGGCGAACTGGACTTTCCCAAGCTGACCGGGGACCCGGATGACACCTGGCTACGACTGATTTCCCGTGGCTTGAACCTCGACACCACCCAGCGCGTGACGATTTCCGGGCCGAAGGCCGAGGCCTGGCGTCAGGCATTGATCGGTCAGGGCGTGCGCGCGGCGCGGATGGAGGCGGGGAGCGCCGACGGCGCTGGCCTGCGCATTGATCTGTTGCGATAAGCTGCATCGTACGTGCAAGCGGGGGCGTGTTCGCCTACGCTTTGACCGACTGACCTCTTCGAGACTTTACATGCTCAATAATGATCGGCTGTTGGTGCAGATTCTCCTGCTGGTGCTGTTTGGTGCCAGCCTGTGGGTGATGGCGCCGTTCTGGTCGGCGCTGTTCTGGGGGGCGGTGCTGGCGTTCGCCAGTTGGCCGCTGATGCGTCTGTTGACCCGTTGGCTCAATGGCCGCGAATCACTTGCTGCGGCTATTTTGACCCTTGGCTGGATGCTGCTGGTGGCGGCGCCACTGGTGTGGCTGGGGTTCAACCTGGCCGATCACGTGCGCGATGCCACGGCGTTCATCAAGGATGTACAGGTCGACGGCCTGCCGGAAGCACCGGCCTGGCTCGGCAGCGTGCCGCTGGTCGGCGAGCGGCTGGTCGGGGTCTGGAACAGCATCGATCAGCAGGGCGCCGCGCTGATGGTGTCGATCAAGCCGTATCTGGGGCAGGTCGGCAACTGGTTGCTGGCGCGCAGTGCGCAGATCGGCGGCGGGATTCTCGAGCTGACCCTGAGCATTGTCTTCGTGTTCTTTTTCTATCGCGACGGGCCGCGACTGGCGGCATTTGTGCACGGTCTGCTGGAGCGGCTGATTGGCGAGCGGGCCGGGTATTACATCGAGCTGGTGGCCGGTACCGTGCAGCGGGTGGTCAACGGAGTGATCGGTACGGCAGCGGCGCAGGCGATTCTGGCGTTGATCGGGTTCCTGATTGCCGGCGTTCCGGGGGCGCTGGTGTTGGGGATCGTGACGTTCCTGTTGAGCCTGATTCCAATGGGGCCGCCGTTGGTGTGGATTCCGGCGACGGCCTGGCTGGCGTGGAAGGGCGAGTACGGGATGGCGGTGTTTCTCGGGATCTGGGGCACGTTCATCATCAGTGGCGTGGATAACGTGTTGAAGCCTTATCTGATCAGCCGGGGCGGGAATCTGCCGTTGGTGATTGTGTTGCTTGGGGTATTTGGCGGGTTGATTGCGTTTGGGTTTATCGGGCTGTTTATCGGGCCTACGTTGTTGGCGGTGGCTTATAGTTTGTTGACGGATTGGAGCAAGAGTCAGGCTCGGGTTTAGATTTGGCTGGGGTGGTTTGACTTGGCGGCCTCTGGGCCGACCATGCTCCTGGGGTTTTGGGTGTTTATCCGTTGCTTCGGGTGTTGCGGCTGGCGGTTTCGCCCTTACGGCGAGTCACTTTTGCAGACGCCCAAAAGTAACCAAAACGCTGGGCCCCGGCGTACGGCCCTCGCTCAGGCTCGGGTTCCTTCGTTGCGGGGTTTATCCGGGGGCATCGCCTCCGGTTTGCTTCGCTGCACCTGCTCTCGATGCCTTTTGCTTCGCCAAACGGTCGCTGCGCTCCCACCCCCGGATAAACCCCTCCACTCAGCCTGCCGAAGGGGCCGGCACGGCAAGATCAAGAGCTGCAGCCGAGCTAACGCTCATCCTGTGTAGGAGCTGCCGGAGGCTGCGATCTTTTGATCTTGATCTTGATCTTGTCGGAGCTGGCTTGCCAGCGATGGCGGCCTGACAGCCGACCTGGATCTAACTGAATCCACTCAGTCCTTGTGGGAGCTGGCTTGCCAGCGATGGCGGCCTGACAGCCGACCATGTTCTGGCTGAATGCACTCAATTTACCTGTGGGAGMKAGCCTGCTCGCG
>NZ_JABULD010000237.1:0-3436 GCF_014060985.1 Pseudomonas sp. MD195_PC81_125 | reverse complement strand
GGCTGCGATCTTTTGCTTTTCAGGGCCATAAAAAAACGCCCCGCACTCACTGAGTACGGGGGCGTTTTTTATGCCGCAAGATCAAGCGAAGCTTGGGGTCTCGCTGCTTTCTTCAACCAGTTCCAGGGCGATGTTGTTCTGCGTGTTGATCTTGCGATAAAGCGCAGCATCGGTTTCCAGAACCTTTTCACGGGCCGGGAAGATCTCCGCCAGTTTGGCCGCCCACTCACCCTTGGCCTTGGCCGGGAAGCATTTCTCGATCAGTTCCAGCATGATCGAAACGGTCACCGAAGCGCCTGGCGAAGCGCCGAGCAGGGCGGCGAGGGAGCCGTCTTTCGCTGCGACCAGCTCGGTACCGAATTGCAGGATGCCGCCCTTTTTCGGGTCTTTCTTGATGATCTGCACCCGTTGGCCGGCCACTTCCAGGCGCCAGTCTTCGGCTTTCGCCTCCGGGTAGAAGCGGCGCAGGGAGTCCAGACGCTGCTCCATCGATTGCATCACTTCGCTGACCAGATATTTGGTCAGGTCCATGTTGTTCTTCGCCACCGCCAGCATCGGCCCGATGTTGCCGGCGCGAACCGACAGCGGCAGGTCCATGAAGGAACCGTGCTTGAGGAACTTGGTGGTGAAACCGGCGTATGGTCCGAACAGCAGGGATTTCTTGCCGTCGACCACGCGGGTATCCAGGTGCGGCACCGACATGGGTGGCGAACCCACCGCGGCCTGGCTGTAAACCTTGGCCTGGTGGTGCTTGACCACTTCCGGGTTATCGCAACGCAGCCACTGGCCACTGATCGGAAAGCCGCCGAAGCCTTTGCTTTCCTCGATGCCCGAAGCCTGCAGCAGCGGCAGGGCCGCGCCACCGGCGCCGAGGAAGACGAATTTGGCATCGACTTCACGACTGTTGCCGCTGTTGACGTCCTTGATGCTGACGGTCCAGCCGGCGCCGTTACGTTTGAGGCCGGTCACGCGCTTGCAGTATTTGACCTGAGTGTCCGGTGCGCTGGTCAGGTGCTTGAGCAACTGATTGGTCAGGGCGCCGAAGTTGACGTCGGTGCCGTTCATCACGCGGGTCGCAGCCAGGACTTCGTCCGGCGAACGGCCCGGCATCATCAGCGGCATCCACTCGGCCATCTTGGCCTTGTCTTCGGTGTATTCCATGTCGGCGAAGGCGTGGTGCTTGTGCAGCACGTTGAAGCGTTCCTTGAGGAACGACACGCCTTTGTCGCCCTGGACGAAGCTCAGATGCGGCACCGGGCTGATGAAGGACTTGCATGAGCCGAAGGTGCCTTTTTTGGTCAGGTACGACCAGAACTGCTTGGACACTTCGAACTGGGTATTGATGTGCACGGCTTTCTTGATGTCGACGCTGCCGTCGGCGGCCTGCGGCGTGTAGTTCAGCTCGCACAGGCCGGCGTGGCCGGTACCGGCGTTGTTCCACGGGTTGGAACTCTCCGCGGCCCCGGAATCCATCAACTCGACGACTTCCAGCTTGATCGTCGGGTCGAGTTCTTTGAGCAGTACTGCCAGGGTGGCACTCATGATGCCGGCCCCAACCAGAACTACGTCGACTGCTTCGTTATGCGCCATTTAACGCGTCTCCAAAATCTGCAGCACCAAATTGTCGGCATGGCTGCCAGGGAGTGGCGGGGCAGGTCAGTTGCGCCCCGGATAACCCATGGTCAGGTTCGTCATGTCCGAATCTTCGCAATTTTTCGCAACTTCGACGGATGCATGCGGCCTGGCTTCAAGAGTTGCATGAACTCATTTCAGCGCGTGGCTGGCAATTCGACTTATGGTCGAGACATCCGTTTTGTGCAACCAAATCCGTAGCGGACAGGCTTCAGGCTCCGATGTTCGAGGTATCCCCGGTCCTGTGTCGTTGGGCTGTTACAGACGCTAATGGTGCATGTTCAGACGCAAAACTATTCATTTGCTCGCCACACTCTTGTGAAGTTGTGAAAACCCGTTTTTTTCACGCTCTTTTGAAGACGTGAACCTCAAAAAAGGGCTGTCCAGGCCTGGCACCGTGCCCGCAAAGGCAAAACAACGCGGTGGCCGAGCGTATGACAGCTCTGCAGATTCGCGAAAAGCGGGGTTTTGCCGGAAGAACAGGCAAGCGCGCCAACTTCACTCGATCTGTGTGGGCGGCTCTCTGTGGGCTATTTTGATGGCGAATGCAGGGCATTGCCGGTGTTGCGGGGCCCGATCAGGAGACGTCCTTATAATCGGGGGGAGATTGTATCGAAGAAATGCGGGCAGTTGGTCGAGTTTAATGACTTTTATTAGGCATCCGGTCAGATGCTCAACATCGCCTGGGCACGTGCGCGAGGTTGTTGCTCGATGACCCGGGCGCTGGCGGGCAGCGGCTGGTGCAACCAGTTGAGGCGGATTTCTTCGATTTCCACCCAGCCGTCACCCATTGGCTTGAGGCTGCACTGTTTGAAGGCCTGGCAGTGACCGTTGCGATCCAGCAGGGCGAAGCTGCGGTGCAGCGGACGTGGCGCGAACAACGAGATCAGATAACGCATGGCAAGTACCTTGTTGGGGACTGGTTTGAAGCTTGCCAGGCGGCCGTGACGCCAAGGTGTATGGGCGGTGAATAATCTGTGACAGGAACCGCATTCTCTCGGCTGGGTCAGACATTTGAGTATTCACTGTCGAGTGCTGGTTACCCGCAGTGGCCCACCGCTATACTGCCGGCCTGTTTGTGCCTGATTCTGGAGAAAAGAGCATGTTGCAACGCCTGTTGTTCGGTTTGATCACTGTGACCAGTTTGACCCTGGTTGGCTGCGCCCACAGCCCGCAACAACTGAGCCCGGAACCGAAGCTGACCACGCAGTTGGCCCCGGTCGGCCATGGCCAGCAAGTGGTGGTGCGCGTGGTTGACGGTCGTCCGTCGCCAACCCTCGGCACCCGTGGCGGCCTGTACCCGGAAACCAGCGCCATCACTGTACAACGCGAGCAGATCCTGCCGAAGTTGCAGGCCCAGGCTGAAGCCGCCGTGCGGCTGCTCGGCTTCACCCCGACCAGCAACGCGATGAATGCGCCGCAACTGACCGTGACCCTGACCGAGCTCAAGTACCAGTCGCCGAAAGAAGGCATGTACGTGACCGAGGCCACCATCGGCGCGACCTTCCGTTCCGACGTGCAGAGCGGCAACCGTCGTTACAGCGGCCGCTACGGCGCTTCGCTGGACCAGCGTTTCGGCATGGCGCCGAACCAGGAAACCAACACCAAGCTGGTCAGCGACGTGTTGAGCGACGCCTTGACTCGCCTGTTCAAGGACCCGACCGTGGGTCAGATCCTCGCCGAGTAAACTGTTCGGCTGATGTGAAAAAGCCCGGGCCAGTGATGGCGCCGGGCTTTTTCATGCCTGCAGGACGACGCTAATCCCCTGTAGGAGCTGCCGCAGGCTGCGTATTCTTTTGACTTT
>NZ_JABULD010000531.1:0-4533 GCF_014060985.1 Pseudomonas sp. MD195_PC81_125 | reverse complement strand
CGGCAGCTCCTACATCAATGGACACCGCTCTCCTATAGGAGCTGCCGCAGGCTGCGATCTTTTCGACGCAACACCTGATCATTCTTTGAAAGCCTGCTTTACCGGAGCACCGCACCATGACGCTTGCAGTCCAGTTCACCAACGTTTCCCGGCAGTTCGGCGAGGTGAAGGCCGTTGACCGGGTTTCCATCGATATCCAGGACGGCGAGTTCTTTTCCATGCTCGGCCCATCCGGCTCGGGCAAAACCACCTGCCTGCGCCTGATCGCCGGGTTCGAACAACCGAGCGCCGGCTCGATCCGCATTCACGGCGCTGAAGCGGCCGGTCTGCCGCCGTATCAACGTGATGTAAACACCGTCTTCCAGGACTACGCGCTGTTCCCGCACATGAACGTGCTGGACAACGTCGCCTACGGCTTGAAGGTCAAAGGCGTGAGTAAAACCGAGCGCCACAAGCGCGCCGAAGAGGCGTTGGACATGGTCGCGCTCGGTGGTTATGGCGCACGCAAACCGGTGCAGTTGTCCGGCGGTCAGCGCCAGCGTGTCGCCCTCGCCCGCGCCTTGGTCAATCGCCCGCGCGTGCTGCTGCTCGACGAGCCGCTCGGCGCCCTCGACCTGAAACTGCGCGAGCAGATGCAGAGCGAACTGAAGAAGCTGCAACGCCAGCTCGGCATTACCTTCATCTTCGTCACACACGACCAGACCGAGGCGCTGTCGATGTCCGACCGCGTGGCGGTGTTCAACAAGGGCCGCATCGAACAGGTCGACACCCCGCGCAATCTGTACATGAAACCGACCACCACCTTCGTCGCCGAATTCGTCGGCACTTCCAATGTGATTCGCGGCGACCTGGCGCGCCAGCTCAGCGGTCATCCGCAGCCGTTTTCGATTCGCCCCGAGCACGTGCGCTTCGCCGACGGCCCGCTGGCCAGCCACGAAATCGAAGTCAGTGGCGTGCTGCATGACATCCAGTATCAGGGCAGCGCGACGCGCTATGAACTGACCCTGGAAAACGGCCAGACCCTGAGCATCAGCCACGCCAACAATCAGTGGATCGACAGCAGCGCGCAGCACCAGACCGGCCAGCGTCTGCGTGCACGCTGGGCGCGGGAAGCCATGATTGCGCTGCACGACACTGTCTCGAGCGGGGTGTGAGATGAGCACGCTCGCAATGACTCAAGCACCGCCCTTGCGGCGATTTTCCAACCTGCTCTATCGCAAGCCGAATCTGTATCTGTCGCTGCTGCTGGTGCCGCCATTGCTGTGGTTTGGCGCGATCTACCTCGGCTCGCTGCTGGTGCTGTTGTGGCAGGGTTTCTACACCTTCGACGACTTCACCATGGCGGTCACCCCTGACCTGACCCTGGCCAATTTTGCCGCGCTGTTCCAGCCGTCGAACTTCGACATCATCCTGCGCACGCTGAGCATGGCCATCGTGGTGTCGATCGCCAGCGCCATCGTCGCGTTCCCGATTGCCTATTACATGGCCCGCTACACCACGGGCAAGACCAAGGCGTTTTTCTACATCGCGGTGATGCTGCCGATGTGGGCCAGTTACATCGTCAAGGCCTATGCGTGGACGTTGCTGCTGGCCAAGGGCGGCGTGGCGCAGTGGTTCGTGCAGCATCTGGGGCTGGAGCCGGTGTTGCAGTTCATCCTCGGCATTCCCGGGGTCGGCGGCAGCACCTTGTCGACCTCGCATCTGGGACGCTTCATGGTCTTTGTCTATATCTGGTTGCCGTTCATGATCCTGCCGATTCAGGCCTCGCTGGAGCGCCTGCCGCCGTCGCTGCTGCAGGCCTCCGCCGACCTCGGGGCCAAGCCGCGCCAGACCTTCATGCAGGTGATTCTGCCGCTGTCGGTGCCGGGTATTGCTGCCGGCTCGATCTTCACTTTTTTCCCTGACTCTGGGCGACTTCATCGTGCCGCAACTGGTCGGCCCGCCGGGCTACTTCGTCGGCAGCATGGTCTACGCCCAGCAAGGCGCGATCGGCAACATGCCGATGGCGGCGGCATTCACGCTGGTGCCGATTGTGTTGATCGCCATTTACCTGTCCATCGTCAAACGACTGGGGGCCTTCGATGCACTCTGAAAAAGCCTCTATCGGTCTGCGCATCGCAGCCTGGGGCGGGTTGGTATTTCTGCACTTCCCGATCCTGATCATCTTCCTTTACGCCTTCAACACCGAGGAAGCGGCGTTCAGCTTTCCGCCAAAGGGCTTCACCCTGCACTGGTTCAGCGTGGCGTTTTCGCGGCCGGACGTGCTGGAGGCGATCAAGCTCTCGCTGCAGATTGCCGCTATCGCCACGCTGATTGCGATGGTGCTCGGCACATTGGCTTCAGCCGCGCTGTATCGACGGGACTTCTTCGGCAAGCAGGGCATTTCGCTGATGCTGATCTTGCCGATTGCGTTGCCGGGGATCATCACCGGGATCGCGCTGCTGGCGACGTTCAAGACGCTGGGGATCGAGCCGGGGATGTTCACCATCATTGTTGGTCACGCGACGTTCTGCGTGGTGATCGTCTACAACAACGTCATCGCCCGCCTTCGGCGTACTTCGCACAGCTTGATCGAGGCCTCGATGGATCTGGGTGCCGATGGCTGGCAGACCTTCCGCTACATCATCCTGCCGAACCTCGGCTCGGCGCTGTTGGCCGGCGGCATGCTCGCCTTTGCGCTGTCGTTCGACGAAATCATCGTCACCACGTTTACCGCCGGGCATGAGCGCACATTGCCGCTGTGGTTGCTCAATCAACTCAGCCGTCCTCGAGACGTGCCGGTGACCAATGTCGTCGCGATGCTGGTGATGATGGTGACCATGCTGCCGATCCTAGGAGCGTATTACCTGACCCGGGGTGGCGAGAGTGTCGCCGGTAGCGGTGGCAAATAATTCATGACAGACACCACTTTCCCCCTGTGGGAGCGAGCTTGCTCGCGAAGAGGCCATGACATCCAACATTGATGTCGACTGGCGCACCGCTTTCGCGAGCAAGCTCGCTCCCACAGGGATCTCGATTCGGACAGAACAATAAAAGTGTTAGCGAGGACAATGAAATGCAAACCAGACTCTTGATCAACGGCCACCTGGTCAACGGCGAAGGCCCGGCGCAACCGGTGCTCAACCCGGCGCTCGGCAGCGTACTGGTGGAAATCAATGAAGCCTCCGAGGCCCAGGTCGATGCCGCCGTGCGCGCCGCCGATAACGCGTTCGCCGAGTGGTCGCAAACCACACCGAAAGACCGTTCGCTGCTGCTGCTCAAACTCGCCGACGCCATCGAAGCCCACGGCGAAGAACTGGCCAAACTGGAATCGGACAACTGCGGCAAACCCTACAGCGCTGCGCTGAACGACGAGATTCCGGCGATTGCCGACGTGTTCCGTTTCTTCGCCGGCGCCAGCCGTTGCATGAGCGGTTCTGCCGGTGGTGAATACCTGCCCGGCCACACCTCAATGATTCGCCGCGACCCGGTGGGCGTGATCGCCTCGATTGCGCCGTGGAACTACCCGCTGATGATGGTCGCCTGGAAAATCGCCCCGGCCCTCGCTGCCGGTAATACCGTGGTGCTCAAGCCGTCGGAACAAACCCCGCTGACCGCGTTGCGTCTGGCCGAACTGGCGTCGGACATCTTCCCGGCCGGTGTACTCAATCTGGTGTTCGGTCGCGGCCCTGCCGTCGGCAGCCCGTTGGTCACGCATCCGAAAGTGCGCATGGTGTCGCTGACCGGCTCGATTGCCACAGGCTCGAACATCATTTCCAGCACCGCCGACAGCGTCAAACGCCTGCACATGGAACTGGGCGGCAAGGCGCCGGTGATCATCTTCGACGACGCCGATATCGATGCTGCGGTGGAAGGTATTCGCACCTTTGGTTTCTACAACGCCGGGCAGGACTGCACCGCCGCGTGCCGGATCTATGCGCAGCAGGGCATTTACGAAAAATTCGTCGAGAAGCTCGGCGCGGCGGTCAGCAGCATCAAGTATGGCTTGCAGGATGATCCATCGACTGAGCTTGGGCCGTTGATCACTGCGCAACATCGCGACCGCGTCGCTGGTTTTGTCGAACGTGCCGTGGCGCAGCCGCACATTCGCTTGATCACCGGCGGCAAGGCTGTGGAAGGCAACGGCTTCTTCTTCGAACCGACGGTGCTGGCGGATGCACAGCAGGATGACGAAATCGTGCGCCGCGAAGTGTTCGGGCCGGTGGTGTCGGTGACCAAGTTCACCGATGAAGCGCAGGCGCTGGAGTGGGCCAACGATTCCGACTACGGCCTCGCCTCCTCGGTGTGGACGGCGGACGTCGGACGCGCGCATCGCTTGTCCGCGCGGTTGCAGTACGGCTGCACCTGGGTCAACACGCACTTCATGCTCGTCAGCGAAATGCCCCATGGCGGTCAGAAATTGTCCGGTTATGGCAAGGACATGTCCATGTATGGGCTGGAGGACTACACCACGGTCCGGCATGTGATGTTCAAGCACTAAAAGCATCGCTGGCAAGCCAGCTCCCACAAGGTTCAATGCAGCTCTTGTGGGAG
>NZ_JABULD010000616.1:0-1491 GCF_014060985.1 Pseudomonas sp. MD195_PC81_125 | reverse complement strand
GCCTTATGCCCGCAGGGCAATCTCGCCCCAGACTGGCCTGAATGTCCTCCCGTGGGTTACCCTTACGGCTTATGTGTGTTTTCCCACAAGGATTTAAGAAATGTCCGAGCCAGTCAAACTGCGCGCTCACAACCAGGCCCATTGCAAGGATTGCAGCCTGGCTCCTCTCTGCCTGCCACTTTCTCTGAATCTGGAAGACATGGATGCGCTGGACGAAATCGTTAAACGTGGTCGCCCGTTGAAAAAGGGTGAGTTCCTGTTCCGCCAGGGTGACACCTTCGATTCCGTTTATGCAGTACGCTCCGGCGCCCTGAAGACCTTCAGCCTGAGCGACACCGGCGAAGAACAGCTCACCGGTTTCCACCTGCCGAGCGAACTGGTCGGCCTGTCCGGCATGGACACCGAGAAACATCCAGTGTCGGCCCAAGCGCTGGAAACTACCTCGGTCTGTGAAATCCCTTTCGAACGCCTCGACGAACTGGCCCTGCAACTGCCGCAGCTGCGCCGGCAACTGATGCGGGTGATGAGCCGCGAGATCCGTGACGATCAGCAAATGATGCTGTTGCTGTCGAAGAAAACCGCCGACGAGCGCATCGCCACGTTCCTGGTCAACCTGTCGGCCCGCTTCCGCGCTCGCGGGTTCTCGGCCAACCAGTTCCGCCTGAGCATGTCGCGCAACGAAATCGGCAATTACCTGGGCCTGGCGGTGGAAACCGTGTCGCGGGTGTTCACGCGCTTCCAGCAGAACGAACTGATCGCCGCCGAGGGCAAGGAGATCCACATCCTCGACCCGATCCAGCTCTGCGCCCTGGCCGGCGGCTCGCTGGAAGGCTGATCTCGATCCGCGGTTGAGCGAAGCGTTTCAGCCGCGGGTATACTGCGCCGTTTGCAGCCCTGCCAGGACACCTCGACGATGGTCTTCGACTCCTTCGACATCAAATCCCTGATCCGCCCCGTGATCGACTTCCCGAAACCGGGCGTGATCTTTCGCGACATCACCCCGCTGTTCCAGTCGCCCAAGGCCCTGCGCCTGGTGATGGACAGCTTCGCCCACCGCTATGTGGAAGCCGACTTCACCCACATCGGCGCGATGGATGCGCGCGGCTTCCTGATCGGTTCGGTGCTGGCCTACCAGTTGAACAAGCCGCTGGTGCTGTTCCGCAAGCAGGGCAAACTGCCGGCGGACGTGTTGGCCGAAGGTTACGCGACCGAATACGGCGAAGCGTTCCTCGAAGTCCACGCCGACAGCCTGTGCGAAGGTGATTCGGTGGTGATGTTCGATGACCTGATTGCCACCGGTGGCACGCTGATCGCAGCGGCCAACCTGATCCGCCGCATGGGCGCACGGGTGCATGAGGCGGCGGCGATTATCGATCTGCCGGAGCTGGGTGGGTCGCAGCGCCTGGAAGATATGGGCATCCCTACTTTCTGTCTGACGCAGTTTGCTTTGACCGATAAATAGTAAAGATCAAAAGATCGCAGCCTTTCGCA
>NZ_JABULD010000734.1:0-548 GCF_014060985.1 Pseudomonas sp. MD195_PC81_125 | reverse complement strand
CTAACGGGTGAAAAAATGGATCATGAACAGCCATCCCTGCGTTTTGGTTTATGCAGGGATGTGCAATGGACAGCAGGGTTTTATAGAGCCCGATTTAGACCGTTGGGTGATGAGGTTATGCAAAAAAACCAGCTGTGTATCAAACCAGTTCCATCTCCCTCAGCAACCGGGTATCCAGCCCAAACCGCTCCTGAGAAACCATCCTGAACTGGCCCTCCGCCAATTCGCAGCTCACCAGCAAATTCCACGAATGGCGGGTTGCCGCCGAGGGGATCAGTACAAACGGATGTTCTGCCAATAACGAATCGGCAAACAGTTGTTGATTGGGTGAAGGTTTGGCGGGGCTCAACCAGTAAGGATTCGGCACTTCCCCAGGCTGCACTATTTTCACTTTTGCTTCGTTGATGACCTCAAAACACGTGAGTACATAGGGTTCACTGTCCAGCGCATCAAAGCTGTGATTGGCTGCCACCTCCAGAATGGCCGACGACGGATCGACCGATGCATAAACGACTCGTCGTCCGGGTTTGTTCCATCGGCCACCWTGA
>NZ_JABULD010000355.1:0-1996 GCF_014060985.1 Pseudomonas sp. MD195_PC81_125 | reverse complement strand
GCGATTCGCGCAGAGCGGGTTGGCCGCTCTGGATCAAGGTTCTGAGGGGGCGAGGCAAATGCGCGCAATATAATTCGCCATCAGGGATTCCCCTGCCATATATAGGGCGATCTCTTACACAGCCCAATGAACACTTCGTCTTGTTGTTTAATCAGATGCTTGCTAGTGGCCATCATAGTGATTACGATGCGCCCACTTGAAAGAGCACATCTCAATTGGATGAGTCGCTTCACCGCTCTTCGATACTGTCCCGCGCCGCGGTAACTCCAACAGGCGCCTGACTGTAATCCTGAATAAAGGCCATGGATGTCCTACTCAAGCAAACTTTCCGCCCATTACCTCGAACTCGCAAAAGTCTCTGTTTCCAAAGAGAATTTCGCGGGCGAAGACGTTCGTTTTTCGAGCGAATTCGAGGCGCTGGAAAGCGAGCTGGCCAAAGCCTCGTCGATGCACGAAAGCGGGCAGATCGACTGGCTGAAAATCCGTGAAAACAGCGAAAACCTGCTGCGTACCCAATCCAAGGATTTGCGTGTCGGCGCCTGGCTGACCTGGTCGCTGTACCAGCGAGAATCCTTCCCCGGGCTGCTGGCCGGCCTCGGTTTGCTGCACCATCTGTCGGAAAACCACTGGGCCGACGTTCATCCGCTCAAACCGCGCACCCGTGCCGCCGCCATCGGCTGGCTGGTGCCGCGCCTGGAGCAGGTGCTCACCGAAAACATTGCGATCAAGGAACAACTGCCGATGTTCCGGCAGTTGTCCGAGCACCTGGCCGGCCTCGATGCCGCGTGCACCGAACATTTGGGCGACGATGCGCCGCTGCTGTTGCCGCTCTCGCGTCGCCTGAAAACCATGATCCAGCGTGCAGCCGACAATCAGCCGGCCCCTGGTGTGGTGGGTGCGGCGGTGGCGCAGGTCAAGCAGGCCGCGAGCCAGTTGCTGACCCCCGGCGCACCGATCGACAACGAAAAAAGACGCCTACAAGGCTCTGCGCGCCCAGCAGGAAAGCGCGCGTCCGTTGTGTGCCTGGTGGCTCAAACAGAAAGCCACCGACCTGCGCGCCTTGCGTCTGAACCGCACCTTGCTGTGGCTGCCGATCGACGCGGTGCCCGAGCGCAACGCCGAGCAGATCACCGTGTTGCGGGGTCTGCCGGTGGACAAGCTCAAGCAGTACCAGGATCGCTTCGATCAAGCAAATACGCCGACTTGCTGGTGGAACTGGAGGCGAGCCTGGCGAAGGCGCCGTTCTGGTTCGACGGCCAGAGGATGGTCTGGGAGTGTCTCCAGAACCTCAACGCCGAGATGGCAATGCGCGAAGTGGAAATCCACTTCGCGCTTTTGGTTCAGCGCCTGCCCGGCATTATCGAATGTCGCTTCCATGACGGTGCGCCGTTTGCCGATCCGTCCACCCGGGCGTGGATCGCCGGCAATGTCATGCCGCACCTGCAAAGCGCCAGCGCGCCGCGCAAGGTCGAAACCGACGACGTCGAAACCCAGCCCGCCTGGGAAAAAGCCCTGCAGGACGTGCTGCCGCTGCTGCGCAAGGAAGGCCTCAAGCCTGCCGTGCAGATTCTCAAGCAAGGCCTGCAAACGGCCCACGGCGGACGCGAGCGGTTCTTCTGGCAGTTCGCCCTCGCGCGGCTGTGCTTCATGGCCAAGAAATACGAACTGGCCAAGAACCAGCTCGAAACCCTCGATCAGACATTACAGGACTCAGGCCTGCACGCCTGGGAGCCCGATCTTGCATTGGAAGTGCTGCACCTGCTGCACAGTTGCTGCGAGCTGTTGCCGCAGAACCATGCAGTGCGTGAACGCAAGGAAGAGATTTATCGCAGGCTGTGCCACCTCGATCTCGAAGTGGTACTCGAATAGGCCCCAGGGCCACAACCGCAAGGAGAAAAGCCATGGCCAAAGAAGGCTCGGTAGCCCCCAAGGAACGCATCAACGTCACCTTCAAACCCGCCACCGGCGGTGCTCAGGAAGAGATTGAACTGCCGCT
>NZ_JABULD010000398.1:0-10995 GCF_014060985.1 Pseudomonas sp. MD195_PC81_125 | reverse complement strand
TTAAAGAGCGGTTGGTTAAGATCTTTCGTCTCAACCGAGGCGCGCATTCTACAGCAGCCTCATTTGCTGTCAAGTGATTATTTTCAGAAGTTTTCGAAGAATTCTTCAACAACTTCAACCACTTGCGCTTCCGATCTCTCGTTAGCGGGAGGCGAATTCTACAGCGTTACACGCTGCTGTCAACACCTCTTTTTCACCGCTTTCGACCGAGAAGATCGAACCGTCAAAAGAGCCAAACATCACCGCTCTTTCAACTCCTTCCAGGCTTCGATGAACTGAAGCGATCCGCCGTCGAAAACTGCTTAACTCGTTGAATCTCAAGGAGTTTTCCGTTTCGACTGCGCCGGAAGTGGGGCGAATTATAGACCTCCAGAATCTGCCGTCAACCGTTAATTTCAGTTTTCTTTCAACAACTTACAGACCGGTTAAAAAACACACAGCTGCGCCTATATAAGTTGGAAAAACCACTCCCTCTATATAGAGGAGTATTTCAAAGGACCCCATCAGCCTTGAGCAACTCCACGGCGCCAGCGCCCATACCCAACACCCGCTGCAGAACCTCCAGCGTATGCTCGCCCAATAAAGGAGGCGCGCGACGGTATTCGACAGGCGTTTGCGACAGCCGGATCGGACTCGCCACCTGCGGGACCATTCCTGCCAGTGCGTGCGGCAGCGCTATCGCCAACCCACGTGCCTTCACCTGCGGATCGTCAAACACCTGGGACAGATCATTGATCGGCCCACACGGCACGCCCGCCTGCTCCAACTGCGCCACCCATTCGGCGGTGGTCTTGAATACCGTTGCCTGACGAATCAGCGGAATCAACACCGCGCGGTTAGCCACCCGCAGCTTGTTAGTCGCGAAACGCGGATCGTCCGCCCACTGCGGCTGCCCAGCCACCTCGGCGAACTTGCGGAACTGGCCGTCATTGCCAACGGTAAGAATGAAATCACCATCAGCCGTCGGGAAGTCCTGATAAGGCACGATGTTCGGATGCGCATTGCCCAGACGCTTGGGCGCATTGCCCGTAGTCAGGTAATTCATCGCCTGATTGGCCAGGCAGGCGACCTGCACATCCAGCAAAGCCATATCGATGTGTTGCCCGCCGCCATCGTGATCACGATGAGCCAGCGCTGCCAGAATCGCCACCGTCGAATACAGACCTGTAAGGATGTCCGTCAGCGCCACCCCCACCTTCACCGGCCCGGCGCCTTCATCACCTTCAGGGCGACCGGTCAGGCTCATCAGCCCGCCCAGCCCCTGGATCATGAAGTCGTAACCGGCGCGCTTGGCATACGGCCCGGTTTGACCGAAGCCGGTGATCGAGCAATAGATCAGGTCCGGATTGATCGCCTTCAGCGACTCGTAGTCCAGACCGTAAGCGGCCAGCCCACCGACCTTGAAGTTCTCGATCAAGATGTCCGACTTCGCCGCCAGCTCACGCACGAGCTGTTGACCTTCAGGCCGAGTGAAGTCGATCGTCACCGATTGCTTGTTGCGGTTGGCCGACAAGTAGTAAGCCGCCTCGCTGGTGTTCTCCCCACAAGCGTCCTTGAGGAAGGGCGGCCCCCAGGCGCGCGTGTCATCGCCATTGCCCGGACGCTCGACCTTGATCACCTCGGCGCCAAGGTCGGCAAGTATCTGCCCGGCCCACGGCCCGGCCAGCACGCGCGATAAATCCAGTACCCGCAGATGCGACAGCGCGCCCATGGTCGCTCTCCTGTTAATAGAACGCCTGCAGACCGGTTTGCGCGCGCCCCAGGATCAACGCGTGAACGTCGTGAGTACCTTCATAGGTATTCACCACTTCCAGGTTGACCAGGTGACGGGCCACACCGAACTCGTCGGAAATACCGTTGCCCCCCAACATGTCACGGGCCATCCGGGCAATATCCAGCGACTTGCCGCAGGAGTTACGCTTCATGATCGAGGTGATTTCGACCGCCGCAGTGCCTTCATCTTTCATGCGCCCCAGACGCAGGCAACCTTGCAGTGCCAAGGTGATTTCGGTCTGCATGTCGGCCAGCTTCTTCTGGATCAGCTGAGTCGCGGCCAATGGGCGACCGAACTGCTGACGATCAAGGGTGTACTGGCGAGCGGTGTGCCAGCAGAATTCGGCAGCGCCCAACGCGCCCCAGGAGATGCCGTAGCGCGCCGAGTTGAGGCAAGTGAACGGACCTTTCAGACCACGCACGTCGGGGAAGATGTTCTCTTCCGGTACGAAAACGTTGTCCATGACAATTTCGCCGGTGATCGATGCGCGCAGGCCAACCTTGCCGTGAATCGCCGGTGCGCTCAGGCCCTTCCAGCCTTTCTCCAGGACAAAGCCACGGATGTCGCCGGCATCGTCTTTGGCCCAGACTACAAATACGTCGGCGATCGGGCTGTTGGTGATCCACATCTTGGCGCCGGTCAGGCTGTAACCGCCGTCGACTTTGCGCGCACGTGTGATCATCGCACCCGGATCGGAACCGTGGTTGGGTTCGGTCAGACCGAAGCAGCCGATCCATTCGCCGGACGCCAGTTTCGGCAGGTATTTCTGTTTCTGCGCTTCGGTGCCGAATTCGTTGATCGGCACCATCACCAGCGAGGACTGTACGCTCATCATCGAACGGTAGCCGGAGTCGACGCGCTCCACTTCACGGGCAATCAGACCGTAGCTGACGTAGTTCAGACCGCTGCCACCGTATTGCTCAGGGATGGTCGCGCCGAGCAGACCGACTTCGCCCATTTCGCGAAAGATCGCCGGATCGGTTTTCTCATGGCGGAAAGCTTCAAGCACGCGTGGCGCCAGACTCTGCTGAGCGAACTGGGCGGCGGTATCACGGATCATGCGCTCCTCTTCGGTGAGCTGTTGATCCAGCAGCAAGGGATCGATCCAGTTGAAGCTAGCTTTACCGCCCATGAGTGTGTCCTCGCAAATCGGTGAATTAACGTGGCATTGATCCTAGGCCCGCTTCGCCAACGCGGCAAACGAGGATTTCGCATCCTGTTGTGCTAATTTCTCACTCCGAAACGTCGCTGAATGCCTTTTATGCGGCGCATTAGTGAGGTTGACGTACATGCGCAGGAAGATACCCAGCACCACAGCCCTGATTAGCTTCGAAGCCGCCGCTCGCCACGAAAGCTTTACCAAGGCCGCCGAAGAACTTTCACTCACCCAGGGCGCCATTTGCCGACAGATTGCCAGCCTTGAGGAGTTCCTCAGTGTGGAACTGTTCCGACGCTCGCGACGCGGTGTGAAGCTGACAGAAGCGGGGCTGTCCTACAGCCGTCGGGTGGCCACGCAACTCGATGCCGTCGAGCGCGACACGCTCTCGGTCATGGGTCAACAGGGCACCAACGTGATCGAACTGGCGGTAGTGCCCACTTTCGGCACGCAATGGCTGCTGCCACGGCTCAAGGATTTCCAGCTCAAGCACCCGGAAGTAACAGTTAACCTGACCAACCGCACCCGCCCGTTCCTGTTTGCCGATACCGATTTCGACGCGGCGATCTACTTCGGCGACGCCGATTGGTCAGGTACCGAATCCCACAGACTGATGGGCGAAAATCCGATGCCGGTGTGCAGCCCTGCCCTACTCGGCAATAGAACGCATCTGACGGCTGACAAGATCGCCGAACTGCCGTTGCTGCAACAAACCACTCGCCCTTACGCCTGGCGCCAATGGTTTAACTCACAGCACCTGAACATCCCCCGCGACATGACAGGCCCACGCTACGAGCTATTCTCCATGCTGGCCCAGGCGGCCATGCACGACATGGGTATCGCACTGATTCCGCCGTTCCTGATTCAACGCGAACTGGCCGAGAAACGATTGGTGATCGCCAACCCGGATGCACTCTCCAGCATCAAGGCGTATTACCTGATGATTCCGGAGCGCAAGGTCGAATCGGCGTCACTCAAGGCATTTCGCGATTGGCTGGTCAATCAGGCAAACAGCTACAGCCTAGAAGGATAAAGGCTTACAACAATTACTAACTCGGTAGTCAGGAAATCCAAAGCCCTACAGATATAAGTATTTGTCGCAAAATCGCAGACTGTATCCGAAAGTCGTACAGACGTCCCACAAGCGCCTGCTGACGTGGCTTTGAGCCTCTATTGGCGACTCATTACGTCCTATTCACGCCGCCGATGAGAATTTTTTTTCAGATTCAGCCAGAATCCTTGCAAGGCACGGCCTGCAAGGGATTCAACTGGCCATCTGCGACATTCGGTCACGGGATGACTTGTAGTTAATTTTCCGTCACCCGTCATAATCCCTTGAAGGGCATAAAGTTCGCCTGCAAAATGCCGCGCCCCGCCCTGATTTGGCGGGATCGTGCTGATCGGCCGCCCCAGTCGCACCATCCGCAGTGCCTGGGTTTACTCAATAAGATCACGCAGGAGATTTGACGTGCACATTGGTGTTCCTCTCGAAACCCAGACCGGTGAAACACGGGTTGCTGCAACCCCGGAAACCATTAAAAAGCTGATCAGCCAAGGTCATAAGGTCACTGTGCAAACCGGCGCCGGCGTTAAAGCCAGCGTTGTCGACAGTGCCTATGAAGCGGCGGGCGCAACCATTGGCAGTGCCAACGATGCGTTCGGCGCCGAGCTGATTCTCAAAGTGGTCGCCCCCAGCGACGCCGAACTGGCGCTGATCAAGCGCGGTACGGTGCTGGTGGGCATGCTCAACCCCTTCAATAACGACACCATTGCCAAAATGGCCGAGTGCGGGATCACTGCGTTCGCCCTTGAGGCGGCGCCGCGTACGTCTCGGGCGCAGAGTCTCGATGTGTTGTCGTCGCAGGCGAACATTGCCGGCTACAAGGCTGTGTTGCTGGCCGCGCACTACTATCCGCGCTTCATGCCGATGCTGATGACCGCTGCGGGTACCGTGAAAGCGGCGCGTGTGCTGATTCTTGGTGCCGGCGTGGCCGGGCTGCAGGCGATTGCCACGGCGAAACGTCTGGGCGCGGTGATTGAAGCGTCTGATGTGCGTCCGGCGGTGAAGGAACAGATCGAATCCCTCGGCGCCAAGTTCGTTGACGTCCCTTACGAAACTGACGAAGAGCGCGAATGCGCGGTCGGTGTCGGCGGTTACGCGCGACCAATGCCGGCGAGCTGGATGCAGCGTCAGGCTCAGGCTGTGCACGAGCGCGCCAAGCAGGCCGATATCGTCATCACCACCGCCCTGATCCCCGGGCCGCAAGGCACCGACGCTGTTAAGCGCAGACACCGTGGCGCAGATGAAGCCGGGCTCGGTGGTCATCGACCTCGCGGCAGCCCAGGGCGGCAACTGCCCGCTGACCGTCGCCGATCAGGTTGTGGTCGAGAACGGCGTGACCATCGTCGGCCCGACCAACCTCGCCGGTGAAGTCGCCGCAGATGCTTCGGCGCTGTACGCCCGCAACCTGCTGGACTTCCTCAAGCTGGTGTTCACCAAAGAAGGCCAGTTCGACGTCAACCTCGAAGACGACATCGTCGCCGCGTGCCTGATGTGCCGCGACGGCCAAGTCATCCGCAAAAACGCCTAAGCAGGGATTCAGACGATGGAAGAGCTTATCTCCCCCGGTATCTACAACCTGATCATCTTCGTGCTGGCGATTTATGTCGGTTATCACGTGGTCTGGAACGTTACACCTGCGCTGCACACGCCACTGATGGCGGTGACCAACGCCATTTCGGCGATCGTAATCGTCGGCGCCATGCTCGCTGCTGCGCTGACCGTCACGCCGCTGGGCAAGACCATGGGCACCCTCGCCGTGGCTTTGGCGGCGGTCAATGTGTTCGGTGGCTTTCTGGTCACCCGCCGCATGCTTGAGATGTTCAAGAAGAAAGCCCCGAAAGCAAAAGAAGAGGCGCCGAAGTAATGAGCATGAATCTCGTCACGACGCTCTACCTGATCGCGTCGATCTGCTTTATCCAGGCCCTCAAAGGCCTGTCGCACCCGACCACCTCGCGGCGCGGCAATCTGTTCGGCATGCTCGGCATGGCGCTGGCCATTCTCACCACCGTCGGCCTCATCTATAAGCTGGGTGCCGAGCTTGCAACTGCCGGTATCGGCTATGTGATCGTCGGCCTGCTGATCGGCGGCACTGCCGGTTCGATCATGGCCAAGCGCGTCGAAATGACCAAGATGCCGGAGCTGGTCGCCTTCATGCACAGCATGATCGGTCTGGCGGCAGTGTTCATCGCGATTGCTGCGGTGGTCGAGCCGCAATCGCTAGGCATCGTGAAACATCTGGGCGATTCGATCCCGGCGGGCAACCGTCTGGAGCTGTTCCTCGGTGCGGCGATCGGTGCGATCACCTTCTCCGGTTCGGTGATCGCCTTCGGCAAGCTGTCGGGCAAGTACAAGTTCCGCCTGTTTCAGGGTGCACCGGTACAGTTCAGCGGTCAGCACAAGCTGAACGCGGTTCTGGGCCTGGCGACGCTGGTGCTCGGCGTGACCTTCATGCTCACCGGTAACCTCGCCGCGTTCGCGCTGATGCTGGCGCTGGCGTTCGTGATGGGCGTGCTGATCATCATCCCGATCGGCGGTGCCGACATGCCGGTGGTGGTGTCGATGCTCAACAGCTATTCGGGCTGGGCGGCTGCGGGTATCGGCTTCTCGCTGAACAACTCGATGCTGATCATTGCCGGCTCGCTGGTGGGTTCGAGCGGTGCGATCCTCTCGTACATCATGTGCAAGGCGATGAACCGTTCCTTCTTTAATGTACTGCTCGGTGGTTTCGGCAATACGGCCGACGCAGGACCTGCCGGTGCGAAAGAAGCCCGTCCGGTGAAATCCGGTTCGGCGGATGACGCGACCTTCCTGCTGACCAACGCCGACACCGTGATCATCGTCCCGGGCTACGGCCTGGCGGTGGCCCGCGCGCAGCATGCGTTGAAAGAACTGACCGAGAAGCTGACCCACCGTGGCGTGACCGTGAAGTACGCGATCCACCCGGTGGCCGGTCGCATGCCCGGGCACATGAACGTCCTGCTCGCCGAGGCCGAAGTGCCTTACGACCAGGTGTTCGAGATGGAAGACATCAACTCCGAGTTCGGCCAAGCCGACGTGGTGCTGGTGCTCGGCGCCAACGACGTGGTCAACCCGGCCGCCAAGAACGATCCGAAATCGCCGATTGCCGGCATGCCGATCCTCGAAGCGTTCAAGGCCAAGACCATCATCGTCAACAAGCGCTCGATGGCCAGCGGCTATGCCGGTCTGGACAACGAACTGTTCTACCTGGACAAAACCATGATGGTGTTCGGCGACGCGAAGAAGGTCATCGAGGACATGGTCAAAGCGGTCGAGTAATCCTCCGCAGTAGCACCGGACGCCCCGACTTGTCGGGGCGTTTTCGTTTGCGCAAAACGTCGGACAATTTGCCGCGTTGTTGCAGATCCGGTAACGGTGTTTTACTTCAAACCCGCTAAATAGACGCCTCGTTTGCGACCTTGGTAGCGGGACAGGCGCCCGCGAAATTCACTAGACTGCGCATCCTGCTACTCGCTTCCCGAGATAATAATCCATGTACCGTGACCGTATTCGCCTGCCTTCGTTGTTGGATAAAGTGATGAGCGCCGCCGACGCAGCCGCTCTGATTGAAGACGGCATGACCGTCGGCATGAGCGGCTTCACCCGCGCCGGCGAAGCCAAAGCCGTCCCTCACGCACTGGCCGAGCGAGCCAAGGTCACGCCGCTGAAGATCAGCCTGATGACCGGCGCCAGCCTGGGCAACGACCTCGACAAACAGCTGACCGAGGCCGGCGTGCTGTCGCGGCGCATGCCATTTCAGGTCGACAGCACCTTGCGCAAGGCAATCAACGCGGGCGAAGTGATGTTCATCGACCAGCACCTGTCGGAAACCGTCGAGCAACTGCGCAACCAGCAACTGAAGCTGCCAGACATCGCGGTAATCGAAGCCGTGGCCATCACCGAGCAGGGCCACATCGTGCCGACCACTTCGGTGGGCAACTCGGCAAGCTTCGCGATTTTTGCCAAACAGGTAATCGTCGAGATCAATCTGGCGCACAACGCCAACCTCGAAGGCCTGCATGACATCTATATCCCGACCTACCGCCCAACGCGCACGCCGATCCCGTTGGTTAAAGTCGACGATCGCATCGGCAGCACCGCAATCCCGATCCCGCCGGAAAAGATTGTCGCCATCGTCATCACCCAGCAGGCAGATTCGCCGTCCACGGTGTCGACCCCGGATGTCGACACCAACGCCATTGCCGAACACCTGATCACCTTCTTCAAACAGGAAGTCGATGCCGGGCGCATGACCAACAAGCTTGGCCCGCTGCAGGCCGGGATCGGCAACATTGCCAACGCGGTAATGTGTGGCCTGATCGATTCGCCGTTCGATGACCTGACCATGTATTCCGAAGTACTGCAGGACTCGACCTTCGACCTGATCGACGCCGGCAAGCTGAGTTTCGCTTCGGGCAGCTCGATCACTCTGTCAGAGCGGCGCAACAGTGATGTGTTCGGCAATCTGGAGAAGTACAAGGACAAACTGGTGCTGCGCCCGCAGGAGATCTCCAACCATCCGGAAGTGGTGCGTCGTCTGGGCATCATCGGCATCAACACTGCGCTGGAGTTCGACATCTACGGCAACGTCAACTCCACCCACGTCTGCGGCACGCGGATGATGAACGGCATCGGTGGTTCCGGAGACTTCGCGCGTAACGCACACCTCGCGGTGTTTGTGACCAAGTCGATCGCCAAGGGCGGGGCGATTTCCAGCGTGGTGCCGATGGTCAGCCACGTCGACCACACCGAGCATGACGTCGACATCCTGGTGACCGAAATCGGTCTGGCCGACCTGCGCGGCCTGGCCCCGCGGGAACGTGCCCGAGTGATTATCGACAACTGCGTACACCCCGATTACCGCAAGGCGCTGAATGACTACTTCACCGCCGCCTGCGCCATCGGCGGTCATACCCCGCACATCCTGCGCGAAGCCTTGAGCTGGCACATGAACCTAGAAGAAACCGGTCGCATGCTCGCGGTGTAATTCGTACAGTCAAACCGCTGATGCAAACACAGTTTGTGTCAGCGGTTTTTTTATCCTTCCTATTCGACAAAAACTGTACTGCTGTACTGGTTGTTTCCTACGGCTTTTGCCTACTCTCTCCCTCAATTTGAGCAGAAACGCACCACAAAAGTGCGGACAGGTACAGTTTGCTCAATTTTGACCCATACACCACCTATAAACAGTTAACTGGTCACTCACAATACAGTTGAACTGTATCTAGAGAGACTAGGCAAACGAGAGGATCATGGGCACCAGTTAAACCACTACCTGATCCCGCCACAAGCGGAAGGATGTCAACCATGGAACGTACACTCAGTTCCGAACTGTTCTTCGAAGACAAAGCTGCAAAAACCCAGGCTTCCCTGCCTCTGCGCGTTATCGCCAACCTGATGTTGTGGCAGCGCCGCATCTCCAGCCGCCACCAACTGGCTCGTCTGGATTCGCGTCTGCTGGCTGACGCCGGTATCAGCGAAGCACAACGCTACGAAGAGCTGAGCAAGCCGTTCTGGCGCTAAGTAGCGTCGCTGGCTCTGGTCGCTAGACCCACCGCCAGCAACCCGAATTGAACACACAAGACCCGTCGCGGGAAACCGCGACGGGTCTTGTCGTTTCAGGGTTCGAAAGGCCCATACAGCAGGTTGTTCAAACAACAGGTACAGTTCTAAATAATCAAAATCTGAACCAGTACAATTCTTCATCGGTGTATCTGTCGGCAAAATTGCATCGGGCGCAGCCTGTCCTTAACCCTCCTCGGCTTAAGGAAAATGCCATGAAAGACTTACAGGATGTTTCGACAGCGTCGATTCAACCCCTCGTTCACTCGCACCTGCTGCGGCGCCTGGTTCGTAGCCTGTGGCAGGGATTGGAGCGCGCCAGGACGCGGCGTCTGTTGGCCCAACTGGGGCAGCGCGACCTCGCGGATCTGGGTCTGAGCCACGCCGATCGACTCAACGAGCTGGAGAAACCCTTCTGGCGCTAGCATTCTGCCCACTGTCCGAACCTTGCGCGCAGGCCTAATATCCATGCCAGAACGTGGCGAATCTTCTGTAACCCGCGTCTGAGTCTCAGACACAAGCCACCTCTCAATACGGTTTACTATCAGGAGATACACCATGTCCCGTCTTCGCCTGCTCAGCGCTGCCGCCTTGCTGGCCGTGGCTGCCAACGCCAGCGCCTCCAGCTTCATCGTCACCACCGACGCCGTGGTTGGCGCGCTGAAGTCCTCCTCGGACGCCACGTCCGATGTCAGCTCTTCGCTGCGTGACAACAAGGTCGTGATCGCCGCCCGTGACGACGCAGCCAGCTTCGTCGCCAGCGAAGGCCAGATCCGCGGCGTGAAACTGGAAAGCGCGCTGGACCTGATCCGCCACCAGGCACCACAACTCAACGCGACCGACTTCCAACTGGCGCAAGCCATTCTGGCGATCTGATCAGACGTTGCCGGACGGGACACGCCAGTCGTGTCCCGATGTTTCGCCACTGGCTCTGGCCCGGGCATTACGCTAGCCTTGAGATTCGCTAGCCGTTATCGAGTCCCATGCGTTTTCTGACCAACCTGCTTATCCCCTGTGCCTTGTTCAGCACCTTCTGGGCGACCTCGGTCGATGCCTTTGATGTCTCCACGCAAAATACTGTGGTGACGGTATGGGCCACCGGAATGGTGTCTTCCGCGCCATTCGACCGTAAACTGATCATCGCCGCTCACGATGACGCGGCGGCGTTTGTTGCCAGTGACGGCGAATTGCGCGGCGCGCAGCTCGAATCCGCCCTGCATTACCTGCGCAAATCCCGACCAAAACTTCATGTCAGCGACCTTGAACTGGCACAGGCAATTCTCGTCCAATAGTTATCCTGATCCCTAGTCATCATTGCCCTCCGGAGTCGTTCCATGCGTAGCCCGCTGATTGCTGCCGCCCTTGGCCTGTTTGTATTGGCCGACGTGGCCCCAGGCGCACACCCTGGTAGCCACCAGTAAC
>NZ_JABULD010000406.1:0-4138 GCF_014060985.1 Pseudomonas sp. MD195_PC81_125 | reverse complement strand
CAAGCCAGCTCCCACAAGGATTGTGAGCTTCCACAAAGTCTATGGCCGGCGAAACTCCTGTGGGAGCTGGCTTGCCAGCGATGGGGCCAGCTCAGTCAATACATATCAGCGCTGCATGCCCCAGCGCTTCACCGTCACCCGCTCCAGCGTATCGAACACCAGATTCTCCACCAGCAACCCGATCAGGATCACCACCGCCAACCCGGCAAACACCTTGTCGGTGTACAGCTCATTGCGGTTCTGGAAGATGTACCAACCTAACCCGCCCTTGCCGCTGGTGGCGCCGAACACCAGCTCGGCGGCGATCAGCGTGCGCCAGGCAAACGCCCAGCCGATTTTCAACCCGGCGAGGATCGACGGCAGCGCTGCCGGGATCAGGATGAACAGCACAAAACGCATGCCCTTCAGCCCGTAGTTACGCCCGGCCATGCGCAGGGTTTCCGAGACGCCGAGAAAGCCGGCGTAGGTGTTCAACGCCAGCGCCCACAGCACCGAATGCACCAGTACGAAAATCAGGCTGTTCTGCCCAAGACCGAACCAAAGCAACGCCAGCGGCAGCAAGGCAATCGCCGGCAGCGGGTTGAACATCGAGGTCAGGGTGCTCAGCAGGTCGCGACCGAGCTGGGTCGACACCGCCAGCGTGGTCAGGGCGAATGCCAGGACGATGCCGATCAGATAGCCCTTGATCAGCACCACCAGCGATATCCACACTTTGCCCAGCAGCTCGCCGCTGAGCAGGCCGTCGTACAGCGCATGGCCGGTCTGCAGAACGCTCGGCAGCAACAGGTCGTTGTTCTGCACCCGGGCGATCACTTCCCAGAGGATCGCCAGCAGAATCAGGATCACACTCTTACGCAACCAGCCCTGTTGCCACAGGCGTTGCGCCAACGGCAATTCGCGCTCAAGCGGCACGCTGGTCAATGGTTCAAGGACGGTTTCAAACTCTTGTCGTACAGACGATGGCTGGCTCATCAGGCAATCCTCCAGAACGCTCAATAAGCGATACGAATGTCGTTGAAGTCATGGTCACGCTCGGTCTCCGGCGACTGGCCTTCATCGAACAGCAAGCGGTGAATGCGCCGTGCCGATTCCTGAAACGCCACGCCGCCGAGGCTTTGCAGATCGTATTGATGGCTGTGCACCTCAGCGCGTACCCGCCCCGGATGTGGCGACAGCAGCAGGATGCGATTGCCGACCACCAGCGCCTCTTCAATCGAGTGGGTGACGAACAGCAAGGTGAAGCGCACTTCTTCCCAGAGCAGCAGCAATTCTTCCTGCATCTTGCGCCGGGTCAGCGCATCCAGCGCAGCGAACGGCTCGTCCATCAAAAGGATTTTCGGCTGCATCGCCAGCGCGCGGGCAATCGCCACCCGCGCCTTCATGCCGCCGGACAAGGTGTGGGGATAGGCATCGGCGAACGCCGCCAGCCCGACTTTTTCCAGATAGTGCAGCGCGCGTTGTTCAGCGTCTTTTTTGTTCAAGGTTCGCGAGGCCAGCAGCGGAAACATCACGTTCTGTTTCACGGTTTTCCACGGCGGCAGTTGATCGAATTCTTGGAACACCACGATCCGGTCCGGACCCGGTCCCTCGACCCGCTGACCTTGCAGGCGAATCTCGCCTTCGCTCGGCGCAATGAAACCGGCGGCCGCCTTGAGCAAGGTCGACTTGCCGCAGCCGGACGGGCCGAGCAGCACAAAGCGGTCCGCCGGATCGATTTCGAAACTGACCTGATGGGTGGCCCGCACCACCCGTTGCGGGGTGCGGTATTCGAGGCTGACGTTATCCACCGCTAGCAGCGCTTGCGTGCTGGCGACCGAGTTGCTGGCCGCGTGGCCTTGCAAGAGGGCGTTCATCTCGATCAGCTCCCTTGCAGCGGTTTGGCGTCTTGGAAGAAGTAGTCCTTCCACGATTCCGGTTTGTTCTTGATCGCGCCGACGCGGTAAAGAAATTCGGCCAGTGGATAAGTATTTTTCGGCGTGACGCTGAACTCGAACTGCGGGTTGTCGATGATTTTCAGCAGCTCGGCGCGGTCGATCCTGGCCTTGGTCACGCGGATGTAGGTGTCCGCCGCCGCGCCCTTATCGTTCTGGGCAAATTGCGCGGCTTCGCTCAGCGCCTCGACGAAAGCTTTGTAGGTTTTCGGGTTCTCATTGCGGAATTTCTCGGTGGCGAACAGCACGGTTGGCGAGTTCGGGCCGAGGATGTCGTAGGAGTTGAGCACCACGTGCACGTTGGGATTCTGCAGCGCCTGATCCTGGAACGGCGGGTTGGAGAAATGCCCGGTCAGTTCGGTGCCGCCGGCAATCAGCGCAGCGGTCGCATCCGGGTGCGGCACAGCGATGGTGTACTTGTCGAGGCGATTGAATTCCTTGTCACCCCACTGCTTGGCCGCCGCGTATTGCAGGAAGCGCGACTGCACCGACACGCCCACCGCCGGCACCGCAATGCGGTCCTTCTCGGTGAAATCGGCAATGGTTTTGACCTTGGGATTATTGCTCACCAAGTAGTACGGGAAGTTGCCGAGCGAGGCGACGGCCTTGACGTTCTGCTTGCCGTGGGTGCGATCCCAGATGGTCAGCAACGGGCCGACCCCGGCGCCGGCAATGTCGATGGAACCGGACAAGAGCGCATCGTTGACTGCCGCGCCGCCCGAGAGCTGCGTCCAGTCGACCTTGATGTCGAGGCCTTCCTGCTTGCCGTACTTCTCGATCAGGCCCTGATCGCGCACAACGTTGAGCAATAAATAGACAATCCCGAACTGTTCGGCGATGCGGATTTCACCTTCGGCGTGGGCCACGGTTGGCGCCACCAGGCTGCCGGCAAGCAGGCTGAAACCCAGGCCGATGGCCGCCGCCAGCGGTGCAAAGGGAAGACGTTTGG
Organism: Pseudomonas sp. MD195_PC81_125; assembly: GCF_014060985.1. Classification (NCBI taxonomy): domain Bacteria; kingdom Pseudomonadati; phylum Pseudomonadota; class Gammaproteobacteria; order Pseudomonadales; family Pseudomonadaceae; genus Pseudomonas; species Pseudomonas sp. MD195_PC81_125. Next base: position 1,258 of record NZ_JABULD010000406.1, on the reverse strand, counting down.
ACATGATCGAATCTCCGGCAAATCAGAAAGGCGCGTCGCCCTGGATGGTCGTGCGATACAGCTTGCGGCGCAGGTGCGCGGGGCAGCCGGCGGCGAGGTGAATCAGCGAACGGTTGTCCCAGAACACCATGTCGTGGGGCTGCCACTGATGGCGGTAGATGTTTTGCGGCAGCACGCTGTGGGCGTAGAGCTCGGCCAGCAGCTGTTGGCTCTCGTCCTCCGGCAGACCGACGATGCGGGTGGTAAAGCCTTCGCTGACGAACAACGCCTTGCGGCCGCTTTCCGGGTGGGTGCGGACGATCGGATGCACCACTTCGGCGACCTGCGCCAGTTGCTCCGGGGTCAGGGTCGGACGCCAGTTGCCTTCGAATTTGGTTTCGCTATAGCGCGCGGTGTAGGAATGCGCGGCCGAGCGCCCTTCCACGGCGTTACGCAACGCTTCGGGCAGGTTGTCCCAGGCTTTATGCATGTCGGCGAACAACGTGTCGCCGCCCTCGGACGGCAATTCCTGCGCATGCAGCATCGAACCGAGGCTCGGCAGTTCTTTATAGGAGAGATCGGAGTGCCAGAACTTGCCGGCGTCACCGAGACCGATGTTCTGGCCGTTCTCGACGATGTTGGAGACGATGAGAATTTCCGGGTGATTGGCCAGCAGGAACTGCTTGAGCACATGGATCTGCAGCACGCCGAAACGACGGCTGAAATCGATCTGCTGTTGCGGGGTGATGCGCTGGTCGCGGAACACCACGACATGGTGATCCAGATGCGCGCGATGAATGCGCGCGAAGTCATGGTCGTTGACTGGCCGGGTCAGGTCCAGGCCGATGATTTCGGCACCGACGGCACCGCTGAATGGGCGAATCTCGAAGGTTTGCGGCGCGGCAGTCGCGGCGCTTGGGGTGGCAGTAGCTGCGGACATCTTTCAATCTCCCACGCACGGCGCGCTCACGGGCGCGCACGTCGATCAGACACTCACGCTGGATTGCGTGTCGGTTCAGGTCGTGCGGCGCGCCGATTGGTCGGCAGGTACGCAGGTGGGTGACTTTATAGCTATAAGAACTGGAAATTAAATACCGTTAATGAATAACGATATGGCGGATGGTGAGGAATGGACGGGATGGTGAGTGACGATTTGTGTCACTTCTGGGCGTAATGTGGCAATTTCACTGACGCCATCGCTGGCAAGCCAGCTCCCACAGATTCCGATGTCGAGCACACAATCGTGTTCCAACCGAAAACTCTGTGGGAGCTGGCTTGC
>NZ_JABULD010000179.1:0-4916 GCF_014060985.1 Pseudomonas sp. MD195_PC81_125 | reverse complement strand
TATCCCGATGGACTGGCGCAGCAGGCCCTCTTCCGGGGACGCTGCGCAACTCATCGGGGATAAATCCCCTCGCCACAAGGTTTACTCGGGGGCAGATTTCAGGCAAAAAAAAGCCAGCACTTAAGCTGGCTTGAGATGTTCGGTATTACTCAGGACGCGTCTGCGGCCATCTCGGCGTCGTGAGCAATCAGCGACACCAGAGCGTTCTGTTGACGGTGCGACAGCTGACGGAAGCGTTGCAGCAGCTCACGCTCGTGCAGCGACAGCTCCGGACTGTCCAGGCGCATGCTCAGTTCTTCGCCCAGTGCGCCTTCCTGAATAAGACTCTGCTCAAGACGCGCAATGATTTCGGAGTTCATGCTGCGATGATGATTGCGAGCCACCTCGGCAATGCGTTCACGCATTCCGTCTGGCAGACGTACGACAAACTTGTCAGCCGTACGGCTGGAATAAATTGCCTGTTTCAATGGGCGCATATATTTAACCGGTTAGTTCAGGGGAGCGGTTCTCGGGATTGGCCGCAGGATGTGTGATAGGACAAGCATCCGCGCCAAATGGTTCAACCTGAATTGTTAAGAGGCCCGCATCATGCCTCAAAATTGCCAGATCATTGGCGTCAATTCTGTGACAAATATTGAGCTGGGTAAAGGCGTAATGCCAGCACCAATTATCAGAAATGCGGACTGGTTTGAAAACTTTGCCTTGGCCCGCATCACTGGCCGCTTCCTGTTGCACATCTATTGATGCCCTAAGACGTCAGAACGTGCATGCTGTGCGGCTTTCAATCCTTGTTCCCTACTTGTACAGGATAGTGGCAATTTGCCGATTTACTAGGGCAAACCCCCATTGGAGGGCGTTTTCAGGATGGATGGCAGGCTTATTTATCTGATGGGACCCTCCGGTTCAGGCAAGGACAGCCTGATCGAGGCCGCGCGTGAACCATTGCGCCGGTTGAACTGCGACATCATCCGCAGGGTGATTACCCGATCAGCGGAATCGGTGGGTGAAGATGCCATTGGCGTAACACCCGAAGAATTCGAACGACGTCAGCAGGCCAGGGATTTCTCGCTATCCTGGCACGCCAACGGGCTGGATTACGGCATCCCGGCAGAAATGGATGAACGGTTACGTGCAGGGCGATTCGTGCTGGTAAATGGCTCACGGGCCAATTTGCGTCAGGCGCATGAGCGCTATCCGACATTGCTGCCGGTGCTGCTGACCGTCAAGGATGAGGTTTTGCGTGAGCGCCTGCTCAGGCGTGGCCGGGAAACACCTGAGCAGATTGATGCGAGGCTGGCGCGCAATGCGCAGTTCAAGGATAGAAGGGCCACTGACTTGCCCGTGCATCTGATCGACAACTCGGGCGACCTGACAGCCGCGGTCAAGCAACTGCTGGACTTGATCCGGCTTAACGCAGCACCGGATCAAACTTGATCTTGCGCCCGGCCACCAGGGCCAGCACAAACAACACTGCAAACACGCCGCAGCCAATCAGCGGCAGGGTGACTTCGGTTTCCTCGAACAGCGAAAAATGCACAACGCCACTCAATAAGGCGAGGATCAGAAATCCTGCGGCTGATTTGGACATGCTGTACTCCTGAAGATATTTCAAAAAACCAGACGTTCGGTGTCGCGCGTCGGCAGTGCTTGCTCAGGCTGATTGACTGCCTGCGCCGCGAAGTCGCCCTGATCGCTCAGCACCGCCAACTGCGGCGCTTTCTGTACCTGTAAGTAATGCGGCATACGCTGAGCCACCGGTTCAGCACGCTCTGGAGCAAAATGAAAGCCAACCAAAACCGCCAGTGCGATTGCGTTTGCAAGCAAGAGAGTGCTGTTCATGGGGCGGACTCCGTTTGTTCTGTTATACGAACAGACAAAGCACCCGGCGTGCCAACAGTCTAACCGCTGTGAAGTCCTTTAAAAACAAGCATTTGCAAGGGTTTTTCCCAAGTGTCGGGTTGCAATCTGCAATGATGGCTTTTTGCGGCAGTGCAAATTGCACGGTAAATGTTCCCGCAGCATTGCAAGGCGCCTGCCTACACTTAAAAAACCCATGGACGACATGACAAACCAAGGGCTGGCCGTTAACATGCTCGCCGTCCGTCGCGCCGTGTCCGGCCGCGACAACCCAGTGTCTCAGTAGCTCAATTGGATAGAGCATCCCCCTCCTAAGGGGAAGGTTGGCAGTTCGAACCTGCCCTGGGACACCATCCATTCCGGACGCTGAATGCGTCTACTAAAAAGCCTCGAGCAGAATTATCTTTCGGGGCTTTTTTTCATGCGCTGATGGTCAGGCTGATTCGAGCGGTGGCGCGGTTCGTCATCAGACATTCTCATCAGCAGATTCTTCCACAAGGAATCTTGAACCCCTCCACTTCAGAGAACCCCACCCCTTGCCGATAACTCATTCGGCGACCTCAGACTCGCACGAAATCGCTTGATAGCATTTGGCCTCCAGCTATCATCTGCGCGCTTGTGAAAACGCCCCCGGTTCACCTACTTCAATTGCCTGGAAATCCTCGATGCTGTCGTATCACCAAAAGAGTTTTCTGATCGTCGATGATTTCTCGGATTTCCGCAGTTCCGTACGTTCTATGCTGCGCGAGCTGGGGGTCAAGGATGTGGACACCGCTGATACCGGCGAGCAGGCGCTGAAGATGTGCGCGCAGAAGTCCTATGATTTTATCCTGCAGGATTTCCACCTCGGTGACGGCAAGAAGAACGGTCAGCAGGTGCTGGAAGATCTGATGTCGGAAAAGCTCATCAGCCATGAAGCGGTGTTTGTCATGGTCACGGCCGAGACCAGTCAGGCCATGGTGCTCAGCGCCCTGGAGCACGAGCCGGATGCTTACCTGACCAAGCCGTTCAACCGCTCCGGCTTGGCCCAGCGCCTGGAGCGTCTGGAGCAGCGCAAGACGTTGCTCAAACCGATTCTGCAAGCCCTTGATCGCGGCAAGCCGGTTGAGGTGCTCAATGCCTGTATTGCGCTGTGCAAGCAGGACATCCGTTATTCGCCGCTGTGCCTGCGTTATCGCGCCGATGCGCTGCGCGACATGAATCAGAACGAAGCGCTGGAACGCCTCTACGACAGCATCATCGCTGACCGGCCGTTGCCGTGGGCGTTTGCCGGGCTGGGCAAGTTGCTGTTCAAGCGTGGGCAAGTGGCGCAGGCCAAGGATGTTTACGAAAAGGCGCTGAAAGTGTTCCCGATGATGCCGGCGTTGTACGACGGCATGGCTGATGTGCTAGTCGCCGAGGGCGATAGCAAAGGCGCGCAGCGGGTGCTGGAGGAGGCGATTCGTTTGTCGCCGCTGGCGGTGCGCCGGCAAGCGTTGCTCGGCAAACTGGCGATGGCCAACGAGGATTTCGACACCGCTTCCCGGGCGTATCGCCAGGCAGTGGCGCAGGGGGCGCAGTCGCGGTTCAAGGATCCGGAAAGCAACCTTGGCCTGGCCCATGCCTTGATCAGCAAGGGCAGTGAGCGCGGCCTCGACACGCGCACGCGGCTGGAGATCAACACCACGCTCAGCGCGGTCGCCAAAGAGAACCCGTCTGACCCGGGCCTGCAGATTCGTGCGCGGCTGATGAAGGCCACCAGTCTGTTGCTCAACGATGCCGAGACCGCTGACAAGCTCACCGAACAAGCGCTGATGCGCCTCGACGGCATGGAACAGTTCATGAGCCCTGAAGCGGCGCTGCTGGTCGCCAAGCAATTGCAGATGCTTGGTCAGGCCGAGGCGGGCACTTCGATGCTCAAGAGCTGTGCGGAGATCTACGGTGACGATCCGGCGGTGATGAAAGACATCGCCAAGCTCACCGACGACCCGACTATCCTCAGTTCGAGCAACGCCGCTGCCGACCTCAACCGGCAGGGCGTACGTGTGTACAAGACCGGCAACCTGGTGGAAGCCCGCGAGGTGTTCCGCAAGGCGCTGAAGATGCAACCGAAGAACATCAGTATCGCGCTGAACATGGCCCAGTCGCTGCTGCATGGCACCGACACCAGTGTGCCGTCGGCGGAGCTGGAAGAATGTCGGGCCTGCCTGAAAATGGTCGGCCTGATGCCCGACACCGACGCGCGCTATGCGCGTTATCAGAAGCTGAAAAGCAAGGCGTTTGGCGAATGAACCAATTTGATCCGGCTCTGGATTTCTCCACGGTGATCGCCTCCACCGTTCACGACATGAAGAACTCGCTGGCGATGCTGACGCAGGCCCATAGCCAGTGGCTGGCGCGTTTACCTGAGGCTCAGCGGCAAAGCGCGGAGCAGGGCGTGATCGACTTCGAGTTTGCCCACCTCAACGGCATGCTGGTGCAGTTGCTTGGGCTGTACAAGCTCGGCGTCAACCAGTTGCCGCTGCAACCGGCGTATCACGAGCTGGATGATTTCATCGAGGCGCAACTGGCCGCGCACCAGGAGGTGTTTGCCAGTCGCGGGATCATTGCTACCTATGAAGTCGATCCGCTGAGCCCGCTGGGTTTCTTCGATCGTGAGTTGGTTGCGTCGGTGCTGGGCAACTGCATCAACAACGCCATTCGTTATGCCCGCGAGTCGCTGCTGATTACCGTCAGCGACGAAGCCGGGCAACTGGTGTTGAGCATCAACGATGACGGCGACGGTTACCCGGTCGAGATGCTCGAGCGTCAGGCGGATTACGTGCAGGGCATCAATCACGGCAGCGGCAGCACGGGTCTGGGTCTGTATTTCGCCAACCGCATTGCTGCGTTGCATCAGCGCAACGGCGTGGTCGGGCACACCGAAATTCGCAATGGCGGGCCATTGGGTGGCGGGGTCTTCAGCCTCTACCTGCCTGAAGGCATGCCCCCGTGTAGGAGCTGCCGCAGGGCTGCGATCTTTTTTGATCTTTCAAAAAAACAAAAGTCAAAAAAGGTCGCACCCGCGGCAGCTCCTACAG
>NZ_JABULD010000334.1:0-5583 GCF_014060985.1 Pseudomonas sp. MD195_PC81_125 | reverse complement strand
ATCTTCAAAATCAAGATCAAAAAGATCGCAGCCTGCGGCAGCTCCTATGGTTCGGTGAACCACTTCGCGGACAACGCCGCCAACCGCCCATCGGCCTTGATCCGCTGCAACGCACCTTCCAGGCTGGCGTGGAACGCCGGATTACCCTTCTGAAACGGAATCGCCAGCTCCACCGGGGTCGCTTTCGGCTTCTCTTCGGTCAGCGCCTGCACCAGCACCATTGGCCGCGGCTGCTCATCTTTCTTCGCCCACAACTGCGAATCGACCTTGCCGTAAGACTCGCTGACGTCGAAACGATCCTTGAGTTCAGGTGTCAGTGCTATGTGGTTGAGCGCGACGTCGTACTTGCCGCTTTCAACGCCCTGGAGCAGGTCGGCTTCGTCGGTGACGATGAAGTCGGCGCGTACATCCAGCTCGTTGGCCAGCAGTTGCCCAAGCTCGACCTCGAACCCCGTGAGTGTGTCGCCTTCCTTGAAATTGAAGGGCGGTGTATTAGCCTCAAGGGCGATGCGCAACTCGCCACGGTCGTTGATGTCATCAATCAGTTCGGCGTGAGCCAGTGGGCTCAAAAGGGGTAGCAGGCAGATCAGGCCAGGCAGAAGGCGCATGGTCACTCCTTTGAAATCATTATTGCGATGCTCTGAGTCAGGCTCGCTTTGCTATGGTTGTCGAGTGCCTTCGACAACGAATGGTCATGAAGTTGTCATGACCGCGCGGATTTTACGGAAAAACTGGAGAAGAGAATGAAAACGTTTATGTCACGAGCAGCCTTGGCTGGCCTGTTGATGGGTGTTTCAGTGCTGGCCAGTGCAGCGACCCCGGCGCCTAAAGGTGCCGAAGTGTTCATCGTTTCTCCCGAAGACGGGGCCACGGTTTCTCAGGAGTTCAAGGTCAAGTTCGGGGTCAAGGACGTTGCGCTGGCACCGGCCGGTGACGTTACCAAGAATACCGGTCACCATCACCTGCTGATCGACGTCGACCAAATGCCGGCGGCGGGTGCACCGATTCCGAATGACGCCAATCACATGCACTTCGGCAAGGCGCAGACCGAGGCCACGATCAAACTGGCCCCGGGCAAGCACACCTTGCAGCTGGAGCTGGGCGACAGCGGCCACATGCCGTTCGATCCGCCGATCGTGTCGAAGAAAATCACCGTCAACGTCAAATAAGTTTTCGGCGTTGCATGAAAAAGGGAGCCCGAAGGCTCCCTTTTTCATTGCTCGGCGTTCGATCAGAACAGCACGCGGCTACGGATGGTGCCGTTGACGTGTTGCAGCTTCTCTTGCGCCAGCTCCGAGTACTCGGCGTCGACGTCGATCACCACGTAACCGACTTTCTCGTTGGTCTGCAGGAACTGACCGGAGATGTTGATGCCATTTTCGGCGAAGACCTTGTTGATCTCGCTCATCACACCCGGAATGTTCTCGTGGATGTGCAGCAGACGGTGCTTGCCAGGGTGAGCCGGCAGGGCCACTTCCGGGAAGTTCACCGACGACACCGAAGTACCGTTGTCGCTGTACTTGACCAGTTTCTCCGCCACTTCCAGACCGATGTTGGCCTGGGCTTCGGCAGTCGAACCACCGATGTGCGGGGTCAGGATCACGTTGTCCAGACCACGCAGCGGGCTTTCGAACTCTTCGTCGTTGGAGCGTGGCTCCACCGGGAACACGTCGATGGCCGCGCCGATCAGGTGCTTGTCCTTGATCGCGTCCGCCAGGGCGTCCAGCTCGACCACGGTACCGCGCGCCGCGTTGATCAGGATGCCGCCCTTCTTGATGGCGCGGATTTCCTTCTCGCCGATCATCCACTGGGTCGCAGCGGTTTCCGGAACGTGCAGGGTGACGATGTCGGACATGCCCAGCAGCTCGTGCAGGTTGCCGACCTGAGTGGCGTTGCCCAGCGGCAGCTTGGTCACGGTGTCGTAGAAGAACACCTGCATCCCTAAGCCTTCCGCCAGAACCGACAGCTGCGTACCGATCGAGCCGTAGCCGACGATGCCCAGTTTCTTGCCACGGATCTCGAAGGAGTTGGCTGCGGACTTGATCCAGCCGCCACGGTGGCAGGACGCGTTTTTCTCAGGGATGCCGCGCAGCAGCAGGATCGCTTCGGCCAGCACCAGTTCCGCGACGGAACGGGTGTTGGAGTACGGCGCGTTGAACACGGCGATACCGCGCTCGCGGGCAGCACTCAGGTCGACCTGGTTGGTGCCGATGCAGAAACAGCCGACCGCGACCAGCTTCTTCGCGTGATCGAAGATCTCTTCGGTCAGTTGGGTGCGCGAACGAATGCCGATGAAGTGAGCGTCAGCGATCTTTTCCTTGAGCTCGGCTTCCGGCAAGGAGCCTGTCAGGTATTCGATGCTGGTGTAGCCCGCCGCCTTGAGGACGTCGACAGCCGATTGGTGGACGCCTTCGAGAAGAAGGAACTTGATCTTGCTCTTATCGAGAGAAGTCTTGCTCATCTGCGTAAACCTGTATCCCGGAGAAAAATGGCAGGAAATGGTCAACAGACATTGACCTGGACGACAAGAAAGCCGTCACCGCAGAACTGGCCTTGGGCACTGGCCTGCGGGGTCGGTATGCTAGCATAGCCACCCCGCGAAACACTCATTCCTGCGACGTGAAGCGTCTTCAGGATGACCATGAATTGTTCGAGAGTTCTGTCGATGACCAATCCTGCCCTGATTGATGAACTGAAGACCCTGGTCGAGCCTGGCAAGGTCCTGACCGACGCCGACTCCCTGAATGCGTACGGCAAGGATTGGACCAAGCACTTCGCGCCCGCGCCAAGCGCCATCGTGTTTCCCAAGACCATCGAGCAGGTGCAGGCCGTCGTCCGCTGGGCCAATACCCACAAAGTGGCGCTGGTGCCATCCGGCGGGCGCACCGGGCTGTCCGCCGCCGCCGTCGCCGCGAATGGCGAAGTGGTGGTGTCGTTCGACTACATGAGCCAGATTCTCGACGTGAACCTCACCGATCGCACCGCCGTCTGCCAGCCCGGCGTGGTCACCGAACACCTGCAAAACGTCGCCGAAGAAAACGGCCTGTATTACCCGGTGGATTTCGCGTCGGCCGGTTCCAGTCAGATTGGCGGCAATATCGGCACCAATGCCGGCGGAATCAAGGTGATTCGCTACGGCATGACCCGTAACTGGGTCGCCGGCCTGAAAGTGGTCACCGGCAAGGGCGATGTGCTGGAGCTGAATAAAGACCTGATCAAGAACGCCACCGGTTACGACCTGCGCCAGCTGTTCATCGGCGCCGAGGGCACCTTGGGTTTTGTGGTCGAAGCGACCATGCGTCTGGATCGTGCGCCGAAAAACCTCACCGCGATGGTCCTCGGCACCGCTGATTTCGATTCGATCATGCCGGTGCTGCACGCCTTTCAGGGCAAGCTTGACCTGACCGCGTTCGAATTCTTCTCTGACAAGGCCCTGGCCAAAGTGCTGGGCCGTGGCGACGTACCGGCGCCGTTCGACACCGAGTGCCCGTTCTATGCGTTGCTGGAATTCGAAGCAACCAGCGAAGAAGTGGCCAACACCGCGCTGGAAACCTTCGAACACTGCGTCGAGCAGGGCTGGGTGCTGGACGGCGTGATGAGCCAGAGCGAAACCCAGCTGCACAACCTGTGGAAGCTGCGCGAGTACATTTCCGAAACCATCTCGCACTGGACGCCGTACAAGAACGACATCTCGGTCACTGTGTCGAAAGTCCCGGCATTCCTGCAGGAAATCGACGCGATCGTCGGTGAACATTACCCGGACTTCGAAATCGTCTGGTTCGGCCACATCGGCGACGGCAACCTGCACCTGAACATCCTCAAGCCGGATAACCTGAGCAAGGACGAGTTCTTCGCCAAGTGTGCGACCGTCAACAAGTGGGTGTTCGAAACCGTCGAGAAATACAACGGTTCGATCTCCGCCGAACACGGCGTGGGCATGACCAAGCGCGACTACTTGACGTACAGCCGTTCGCCGGTCGAAATCGAGTACATGAAAGCGGTCAAAGCGGTGTTCGACCCGAACGGCATCATGAACCCGGGCAAGATCTTCGCGGTTTGATTGGCAATCCCCTGAATCAATGAAGGCAGGAGTCGGTAAATGAGCTATCAGCACCAGTACGTCGACGGCACGCGCATTCACTTCCCGATCGGGAAAGTGGTGTGCATTGGCCGTAATTACGCCGAACACGCCAAGGAACTGGACAATCCGGTGCCTACCGAACCGTTGCTGTTCATCAAGCCGGGCAGTTGCGTGGTGCCGCTGGAAGGCGGGTTCAGCATTCCGACCGAGCGCGGCTCGGTGCACTACGAAGCGGAAATCGCCGTGTTGATCGGCAAGCCGCTGTCGACCAAGCCGAGCCGCGAAGAAGTGCTGGATGCGATCTCCGGCTTTGCTCCGGCGCTGGATTTGACCCTGCGCGACAAGCAGGCCGAGCTCAAGTCCAAGGGCCTGCCATGGGAAATCGCCAAGTCGTTCGATGGCGCGGCGGTGATCGCGCCGTTCGTGGTCGGCAGCACGTTCCCAGACCTGACCGACATTGGCATTCGCCTGACCATCAACGGTGAAGTGCGTCAGGACGGCAACAGCAGCGCGATGCTCAATCCGATCGTGCCGATGATCCAGCACATGGCTGGCTGCTTTTCGCTGCAGGCCGGCGACGTGATCCTCACCGGCACACCAGTGGGCGTCGGCCCGCTGAACGTCGGCGACGACATCGTGCTGGAACTGGTTGGTGCGAGCAGCTTCAGCAGCAGCGTGCGCTGACCGAACGCATCCGATACACAGCAACTGTGGCGAGGGAGCTTGCTCCCGCTGGACTGCGCAGCAGGCCCCCTTGAAAAGCAGGGTCGCTTCGCGCCCCAGCGGGAGCAAGCTCCCTCGCCACAATGAATCCCTCACAACAGGGCTCACTCCCACACTGGTTATGTTTCGCGGCTCGCAAAGCCGCACGGCAATCCCGCCATTTGCCGTTTTTTTCACATTCTGTCCGGATAATTCTTCTCATTCTGGCGTCTGAGCCGGCCTCTTTGTGCTATTACCCATAGCCTGAATTTTCGGAACGCGTCCCTGATGTCAGCTCAAACACAGCTCAATCCTCCTCGTCGCTCACGTTTTGCCCTGCGCTGGTATGTCTGGCTGTTGCTGGTGCTTGCCGCTGTGTATGGCCTGGCGTTTGCCATGCATTGGGACGACCGTGGCCTGCTCTGGTTGCGCGAGCGTTTCGAAAGCCAGGCCGAGCAGAAAGCGAGCATCTGGTTGCCGGACTATCGTGTGGTCATCGACGGTAAATTGCTGCCGGGCATGGAAAAGGACGAGGCCTCTGACCTGTCCTACAACCCGCAGACCAAAACCCTGTTTTCAGTGATGGGCAAGAACCCGTTCCTGGTCGAACTGACCCTGCAGGGTGATGTGCTGCGCAAGATGCCGCTGGTGGGCTGGAGCAATCCGGAAGGCGTGACCGTGTTGCAAAACGGCCTGATGGCGATCGTCGATGAGCGCGAACACCTGCTCTCCATCGTCAAGGTCGATGCCGAAACCCGCGAACTGCAGCGCGACCAATTCCCGAAATACGACCTGGGCCC
>NZ_JABULD010000478.1:0-1848 GCF_014060985.1 Pseudomonas sp. MD195_PC81_125 | reverse complement strand
CAGTACTTCAACATGACCGTGGCCGAGACGTTCAAGACCTGGACAGCGATGGAAACCATCCTGTCGGTGGTGGGCCTGGGCTTCATTCTGTTGCTGTCGCTGTTCGTTTGACCTCGAACGCAAGACACAAAAAAACCGCAGCGATGCGGTTTTTTGTGGGCGATGATCTTTGCAAACACGGCACCTGTAGGAGCTGTCGAGTGAAACGAGGCTGCGATCTTTTGATTGTAAAAAAACAAGATCAAAAGATCGCAGCCTTCGGCAGCTCCTACAGAGGGTGATGTGTTGGCTTGTCGGGTTGGGCTTGCCCGCTGTCGCGATTTGTTTGAAACTGCGCAGCTCGTCCATCGCGGCGACCCTGGATCAGCAGACAGGGCAACACTGAGCTGGCAACCCTGAACCCCACTTTCAGAGGAGCCGGCCACAATGCCTGCGACCCGTACCTGGTTAAAAAATCCCCTCGCCATATTCACAGCCAACGCGCTCGATGCCCGTGGCGGTCTGGTGCTGCAAGACGGCGTGATCGTCGAAGTGCTGGCAGCCGGTCAGCAACCGTCCGCGCCGTGCACTGAAGTGTTCGATGCCCGCGAGCATGTGATCCTGCCGGGCCTGATCAACACCCATCACCACTTCTATCAAACCCTGACTCGCGCCTGGGCGCCGGTGGTCAATCAGCCATTGTTCCCGTGGTTGAAAACCCTGTATCCGGTGTGGGCGCGGCTGACCCCGGAAAAACTCGCCCTCGCGACGAAAGTGGCTTTGGCTGAATTGCTGCTGTCGGGTTGCACCACCGCCGCTGACCACCATTACCTGTTCCCGGACGGTCTGGAAAACGCCATCGACGTGCAAGTCGACACCCGTGCGTGAACTGGGCATGCGCGCCATGCTCACGCGCGGTTCGATGAGCCTCGGCGAGAAGGACGGCGGCCTGCCACCGCAGCAGACCGTGCAGGAAGGTCAGGTGATTCTCGACGACAGTCAGCGCCTGATTCACGAGTACCACGAGCGCGGCGACGGTGCGCAAATCCAGATCGCTCTGGCGCCTTGCTCGCCGTTTTCGGTGACCCCGGAAATCATGTCGGCCAGCGCCGAACTGGCGGACAAACTCGATGTGCGCCTGCACACCCATCTGGCCGAAACCCTCGACGAAGAGGATTTCTGCCTGCAGCGTTTCGGCCTGCGCACCGTGGATTATCTGGACAGCGTCGGCTGGCTCGGCCCGCGCACCTGGCTGGCCCACGGCATCCACTTCAACCCGGACGAAATCGCTCGCCTCGGTCAGGCCGGCACCGGTATCTGCCATTGCCCGAGTTCGAACATGCGCCTGGCTTCCGGCATCTGCCCGAGCATCGATCTGACCGATGCCGGCGCGCTGTTCGGTCTGGGTGTGGACGGTTCGGCCTCCAACGATGCGTCGAACATGATCCTCGAAGCGCGGCAGGCGTTGTACATCCAGCGTCTGCGTTACGGCGCCGAGAAGATCACCCCGGAACGCGTGCTCGGCTGGGCAACCAAAGGCTCGGCGAGCCTGTTGGGGCGTACCGACATTGGTGAACTGGCGGTGGGCAAGCAGGCGGACCTGGCGTTGTTCAAGCTCGATGAGCTGCGTTTCTCGGGGAGCCATGATCCGATTTCGGCGCTGTTGCTGTGCGGTGCCGATCGTGCCGATCGGGTGATGATTGGTGGCCAGTGGCGGGTGATTGATGGCCAGGTTGAAGGGCTGGATCTGAAAGGCCTGATCGCCGATCACAGCCAGGCGGCTCGGCAGTTGATCGCCGGGACCTGATCCAATAAAGAACCCTGTAGGAGCTGCCGCAGGCTGCGATTCTTTTGATTTTAGAAAAACAA
>NZ_JABULD010000226.1:0-15727 GCF_014060985.1 Pseudomonas sp. MD195_PC81_125 | reverse complement strand
GTCCTGCTGTTCGCGGTAATCCAGGTGATCGTTCACCTGTACTACTTCCTGCACCTGGACCGTTCGATTGCACAACGTAACAACGTGATCGCGTTTGTCTTTACGGCCATCGTGATCCTGCTGCTGGTTGGCCTGTCGCTGTGGATCATGTTCAGCATCCACACGTACATGATGGCGAAGTGAGGTAGACCCGATGTCGCTCAAGCACTTTATCCAAATCACCAAACCGGGGATCATTTTCGGTAACGTGCTTTCTGTGGCAGGCGGGTTCTTCCTGGCCTCGAAAGGGCATGTAGATCTGGCGGTGTTCCTGGCCGCCATGATCGGCACTTCCCTGGTTGTGGCCTCCGGTTGCGTGTTCAACAACTGCATCGACCGCGACATCGACCTGAAGATGGAACGCACCAAGAACCGGGTGCTGGTGCAGGGCTTGATCTCCCTGAAACTGGCCCTGGTCTACGCGACCATCCTGGGTGTTCTCGGCGTTGCCTTGTTGTACAAGGTGGCCAACCCGTTGGCCGCCCTGTTCGCGGTAATCGGCTTCATCATCTACGTCGGCTTCTACAGCCTGTACCTCAAGCGCAAGTCGGTTCACGGCACGCTGGTGGGCAGTCTGTCGGGCGCCATGCCGCCAGTGATCGGTTACGTTGCCGTGACCAACAGCTTCGACATGGCCGCACTGACCCTGCTGGTGATGTTCAGCCTGTGGCAGATGCCGCATTCCTACGCCATCGCGATCTTCCGTTTCAACGACTACCTGGCCGCATCGATTCCGGTGTTGCCCGTCAAGCGCGGAATCGAAGTGGCCAAGAAGCACATCCTGCTCTACATCCTGGCGTTCCTCGTGGCGACCTTGATGCTGACTTTCAGCGGTTACGCCGGCATGAGCTACCTCGCCGTTGCCGCGGCCATGGGCATGTACTGGTTGTACATGGCCTGGACCGGCTACAAGGCGGTGGATGACACGGTCTGGGCACGCAAGCTGTTCGTGTTCTCGATCTTCACCATCACCGCCCTGAGCGTCATGATGTCCCTGGACTTCAAGGTGCCGGCCGAGCTGCTGCTGACGTACGCGCCGTAAGGCTCGATGGCTTCACGAAAAACCCCGCACATTGAGAGATGTGCGGGGTTTTTTGTTGGGTGCTATTTAAGGTTGAGCGTGTCTTTGGGAAACGACTGTCTGCTTATAGAGAGATCTCCTACCTTCAGAAAACTTTTCATTAGTTAGGATCCCAGAGGCTATTTTCTAATGGGGCAGGTTTGGATGAAAAAGCGCGATCTGTTTGCTGAGTTAATGCAGGGCGTCGCAGAGATGGCGGCACACCGTGAAAATGTGGCGAAGGATGCCTCAGCGGCCGGTTGCTATCACTTCGTGAAACACCTAGATTTGGATCCAACTATGTCGATGACCTGCCACAAATCGAATCTCCGGCAATCATCGGTCTTAACCTGCGGTTCTTCATGCACTGATCAAAAGGCTGGGCGAAATGACTGAGAGGATGACCTGCGACGAACGCTTCATTGCCCTGGCACAAGAGCTGAACTACGACATCTATGGCGAGAACACTGCCGGCGGCAATTACGCGCCGCTGATCCGTCATCGCGATGAGTTGTACATCAGCGGCATGGTGCCGCGGGTCAATGGCAGGATTCTGTATCCCGGTCGCGTGGGGTTGGAGTTGACGCTCAAGGATGCCCAGGCAGCCGCGAGCATCAGTGCCATGCGCTGCCTGGCACTGATCGTCGATGCGGTCGGTTCGCTGGACAAGATCCGCGCCTTGTTGCGGGTCACGGTGTATGTGAAGTCGACCCCGGACTTTGTTGACCTGAGCGAGGTGGCCAACGGCGCATCGGACGTGTTCAGCCATGTGCTCGGCGATGCTGGCCGGCACACCCGCACCACGGTCGGTGTCTATCAGTTGCCGAAGAATGCTGCGATCGAGGTCGACATGATCGTTGCGGTACAGCCGGAAGTCTGACCGCCGCAACGCCCAAAAAAAAGCCCCGCCTGAATCTCAGAGCGGGGCTTTTTTGTCGGCGCCGGATTTACTGCGCGGCGATGCTGTAACCGTCGAACGCCGTCTGCTGTTGCAGTGCGGTGATGATGTTCTTGCGGTTGATTGCGTGTTCGGTGCCGGCGTTGTCGACAAAGGTTTCGCCTTCCAGCTCGGCTTCTTCGCCCTCACCGACAAAAGTGAAACCGAGGAACTCCAGCGCCTCACGGTCAACGTTCATGCGCGAGCGCGGCGTGCGCAGCGGCAGGGTCACGCTGCTGCCGTCCTTGCTGATGGTGAAGATTTCGACTTCTTTCTTGGCGCGAGCAGCTTTGCCCTTGCCGCCACTCGGGTTGCTGATCGCCTGATGGGTCTGGTTCAGCACCTTGAGGGCCAGGCCGTAGACGATTTCCTGGAACGCCGGATCGTCCTTGAAGCAGGACAGGATGCGGCCGATCGAGAACTTGCTGCTCAGGTCTTCAAGGGCGGCGAGGTCGGCGGCTTCGGCGTCTTTCAGCGCCTTGAGCTGGCCCATCAGCTCATAGGCCTTGTCGTCGTCGAAGCTGTCGTGTGCCTGACGGATCGCGGCGCGCAGCTCGCGGATCTGGTCGCTTTCGCGGGTCGACTGGAAAGCGTCCAGCACCATCTCGCTGATGATTTTGGCTTGTGGGAGGTGTTGTGAAAGATTGATGGAGTTTTCGTATTCCGCTTTGGACGATTCGGTGACTACGGATTCAGCGGTGTTGAAATCGGACATTGAAATTTCACTACTTTTTTAACTTGAGTGGAAACGAGAAAGCGCGAGGTCTTTTTCAGGCCGGTTAATTTAGGGGAGCGGGGCGGCGTTGTCACGGAACAACAGTCCGGTGGTGCGGATTATTTGTCCGGCGTGTTCAGGTTCATCGAGCGCACCATCCACTGTTCCGCGGTTTGCTGATCGGTCGGCAGCGTGAAGCGGAAAGTCGCCCCGCGCCCGGCGACATCGATCAACTGAATCTCACGCCCGTGCAGTTGCAGGATACGGTGGACGATGCGCAGACCTAGTCCGCCGTCACGTCGCGCCCCGCCAATATTGAACGGACGCAGGAACAGACCTTCGCGCAGCTCCGGAGCGATGCCGGGGCCGGTGTCGCTGACGGTGACTTCGACCAAGACGCCCAGGGGTTTCACATCCAGCTCGATTTCACCGCCCGCCGGCGTATAGCGCAAGGCGTTATCCACCAGGTTGGTGAGCACCCGTTCGATCAACCCGAGGTCGGCGCAGACCGTTGGCAGGTTGGGCACAAAGCTGGCCTTGAGTTCGACATGGCGGGCTTCGGCCGCCAGTTCGAATTTCTGGAAGATGTCCTGCAGCAGATCGATCAGCGAAAAGCGTTCCAGTACCGGTTGCACGAAACCGTGTTCCAGACGCACCAGCTCCAGCAGCGATTGCGCCAACCCGCCGACCTTGCGGCTCTGATCCAGTGCGATGCCCAGATAGCGGCGGCGTTCTTCGGCGGTGAGCGTAGCGTCCTTGAGTGACAGGGTTTCCAGATAACCGTGCAGCGAGGCCAGTGGCGTGCGCAGGTCGTGGGAGATATTCGCCACCAGTTCGCGTCGCTCCTGATCCTGGCGGGTCAATGAGCGCCACTGCTCACCGAGGCGTTTTTGCATTTGGCGGAAGGCGCCATCAAGCACGGCGATCTCATCCGGGTCAGCGCTTTTATCCACAACTGCTGAAGGAGCGGGCAGCGGTTGCGGCGTGCCATCAATGTCAAAGCGGCTGACGGTTTCGGTCAACCGGCGCAAGGGGCGGGTAATCAGGTTGAACGCCGTGAGCCCCGCGATCAGGCACAACAGCGCCACCAGCCCGATCGACAGTAGCGCCGTATTGAGTGCGGCACTGGTCGCGCCCCCGTTCAGCGAAGCGATCGTGTTCTTCGCTGAGCAACACCACGTACAGATAACCGGCGGGCTTGCCATTGACCTTCAATGGCGCGGCACTGAAGACCTTGCGCCCGTCGGCACTGCGCGGGTCATCGCCGAGGATCGGCAGCGGCTGGTCATTGAGCAGGCGGCGGATCGGCGCCAGATCGACGGTCTCCCGGCGCAGATGGCCTTCCGGCGCCGCGTTGCCGACAATCCGTCCCTCGGGGTCGAGCAGGTATACCTCGACACTCGGGTTGACCAGCATCAGCTTGCTGAACAGTTCGCGCACGGCGCCGGGCATCAGGCCATTGCTGTCCATCAGCACCGTGTCATGGGCGATGTGCTGCGCCAGATCCCGCGACAGGCCTTGCACCACTTCCAGTTCATGCATCTTGCTCGAGCGCACTTGCAGCCATGCCGAGGTGCCGCAGCACACCAGCAGCAAAACGGCGAACACCAGCGACAGGCGCTGCGACAGGTTCAGTCTCATGGTTGTTCCGTGCCGAATTTATAGCCGCGACCCCACACGGTGAGGATGCGGGTCGGTTGTGCCGGATCGCTTTCGATCTTCGCCCGCAGGCGATTGATGTGGGTGTTGACCGTGTGCTCGTAACCTTCATGACTGTAGCCCCACACCGCGTTCAGCAGGTCCATGCGTGAGAAGACCTTGCCCGGCTGCCGGGCGAAGAAATACAGCAGGTCGAACTCTCGCGGAGTGAGGTCCAGACGCGCGCCATTGAGGGTGACGTCGCGGGTGATCGGGTCAATGTTCAGACCATCGAGGCTGAGGCTGCCGGCGTCCATCTTCAGGTTGCGCGCCATGGCGTCGACCCGGCGCAGCAAGGCTTTGACCCGGGCCACCAGCTCCAGCATGGAAAACGGTTTGGCGAGGTAATCGTCGGCCCCCCAGTTCCAGACCCAGAATGCGGTGCAGTTCGCTGGAGCGCGCGCTGGTGATGATGATCGGCGTATAGCGCGCCATCGCCCGGGCGCGGCGGCAGATTTCCAGGCCGTCGACGCCCGGCAGCATCAGGTCGAGGATCAGCGCATCCCATTGCCCCTGCTGCAACAGGCGCATGCCTTCATCGCCGTCGGCGCTGTGCACGACGTCGTAATGCTCGTCGCGCAGGTGCAGGCAAATCAGGTCAGCGATGTGTTGATCATCCTCGACCACGAGGATGCGTCTGGTCGGTTCCATCAAGCTCAATCCTTCGGCGCAATGAGTGCATTGTGCGGGTTTTCCTCGGGGCGAGTTATCACGAATTCGTTAACTTCCCGTGAGGATTTGGCGATCAACCCAAGCCTAGGCTGTGTTCCATGACAGGCACCTGGAATTTTTGGAGACGGCCATGTTTTCACGGCGACAGATTCTCGTAGCGAGCGGCGG
Source organism: Pseudomonas sp. MD195_PC81_125 (assembly GCF_014060985.1). Classification (NCBI taxonomy): domain Bacteria; kingdom Pseudomonadati; phylum Pseudomonadota; class Gammaproteobacteria; order Pseudomonadales; family Pseudomonadaceae; genus Pseudomonas; species Pseudomonas sp. MD195_PC81_125. The sequence goes on along the minus strand of NZ_JABULD010000226.1, from coordinate 10,438 downwards.
GCTGGGGCTCGCAGCCCTGGTAGCGGGTGTATTGCCAAAATTGTCCCCGGGCACCGCGCTGGTCGAGCAGGCGCAAGCGGATGAGGCGTTTGAGGTGACCCATAGCGACAGCGAATGGCACTCGCTGCTCTCGGATGAGCAATACGCCATCCTGCGCGAAGAAGGCACTGAACGGGCCTACACCAGCCCGCTCAACAACGAACATCGCAGCGGCACATTCGCCTGCGCGGGCTGTGCCCTGGCGCTGTTTTCATCGGCAACCAAGTTCGACAGCCACACCGGTTGGCCGAGTTTCTGGGCACCGCTGGAACAGGCGGTGGCCACGCGTCAGGACCGTTCCTTCGGCATGGTCCGCAATGAAGTGCACTGCCGGCGCTGCGGCGGGCACTTGGGGCATGTCTTCGATGACGGCCCGAAACCGACCGGCCTGCGCTATTGCATGAATGGCCTGGCGATGACGTTCAAACCCGTGGCGGCATGAGCCATGGCACTTTTTCGACCTTCACTCTCTACAGGACGACACCATGTGGCTCTTGGTTCTCGCTTATCTGGGCGGTGTGCTGACGATCGTCAGTCCGTGCATCCTGCCTGTTCTGCCTTTTGTCTTCGCTCGCAGCGGGCAGCCGTTTATCAAGAGTGGCTTGCCGCTATTGACCGGGATGGCGCTGACTTTCGCCCTCGTCGCCACACTGGCGGCGGTGGGCGGCGGCTGGGTGGTGCAAGTCAATCAGTACGGGCGCTGGCTCGCGTTGCTGTTCGTTGCACTGTTCGGGCTGACGCTGCTGCTGCCGCGCCTCGCCGAGCGCCTGACGCGACCGCTGGTCTCGGCCGGCAGTCGGCTGTCCGAAGCCGCGGGCCAGGACAGTCGTCCGCGTCCCGGCGCCTCGTTTCTGATCGGTGTTGCCACGGGGCTGCTCTGGGCGCCGTGCGCCGGGCCCATCCTCGGTTTGATTCTGACCGGCGCCGCGCTGCAAGGGGCAAGCATCGCCACCACGCTGTTGTTGCTCGCCTACGCGGCGGGCGCCGCGACTTCACTGGCGGCGGCGCTGCTGCTGGGCGGTAAGGTGTTTGCGCTGATGAAGCGCTCGATCGGTACGGGGGGAGTGGATCCGTCGTGGGTTGGGGGGCGGCGATGCTCGCGGGTGTCGCGGCGATTGCGCTGGGCCTCGATACCGGGGCTGTTGGCGCGGCTGTCGACGGCGTCCACGGGGCGGCATTGAACAGGCACTGGTGGGCCAACTCTCCGGCAAATCTCCCGCTGGCAACGGCACGATGATGGCGCAGATTCCCGCGGCGGGCGCAGCCATGAAAGTCGCCGACAAGGCTCCGGGTACATTGCCAGTAGAAGGCCAGTTACCGCCGCTCAACGGCGCCGTGCAATGGCTCAATTCGCCACCGCTGGACGCTCAGGCATTAAAGGGCAAAGTGGTGCTGGTGGATTTCTGGACCTACTCCTGCATCAACTGCCTGCGCACGCTGCCGTACGTCAAAGCGTGGGCCGAGAAGTACCGCGATCAAGGCCTGGTGGTGATCGGCGTGCACGCCCCGGAGTTCGCTTTCGAGCGCGATGTGGGCAATGTCACTAAGGCCATGAAGGAGCTGGGCATCAACTACCCGGTGGCCATCGATAACGACTACAAGATCTGGCGCGCTTTCAACAACGAATACTGGCCGGCGCATTATTTTGCCGACGCTCAGGGACGGATTCGTTACCACCATTTTGGCGAAGGCGACTACGCCGAATCGGAGCGGGTCATCCAGCAGTTACTGCGTGAAGCCGGGGCGAAAACCGTCGCCGACGGCCTGATCAACGCTGACGCCCAAGGCGTGCAACAGGCGCCGGACATGAATCAGGTGCTGTCACCGGAAACCTATGTCGGCTACCAGCGTGCGGAACATTTCGTACCGGAAACCGGCCTGGTGCCTGACAAGGTCGCGACCTATAACCCACCGGTCAACCTGACGCTGAATGACTGGAGCCTTGGTGGCCAGTGGGCCGTCGGCGCCGAACGCGCTACCGCCAGCGCGCCGGCCAGCCGCATCGTCTATCGCTTCCATGCCCGCGACCTGCATCTGGTGCTGGGCCCGGGCGCGGATGGCAAACCGGTGCGTTTCAAAGTCTCGATTGACGGTCAGGCGCCGGGTGCCGCCCATGGTGTGGATGTCGCTGCGGATGGCAGCGGTCGCGTGACCGAACAGCGCCTGTACCAATTGGTGCGGCAAACCGATGCGGTGAAGGATCGGACCTTCACCATCGAATTTCTTGACCCGGGCGTATCGGCTTACGCCTTCACCTTCGGCTGATCGGGAGTGCGCAACATGAAAGCTCAAAACAACTGGCGCCGTGTGTTGCTCGGTGTCGCCATGGCGGGTGTGATCGGCCAATGCTCGGCGTTCTCTTTCGGTGCAGAGGACGCGGTGGTCGTCCCGCCGCCAGCCCTCGACGAAACCACTCAGGCGCACAGCGAAACGGCGGTGTTCGCCGGTGGTTGCTTCTGGGGTGTGCAAGGGGTTTTCCAGCACGTCAAAGGCGTGCAGAAAGCCGTCTCGGGTTATGCCGGCGGCGCGGCGGATACGGCGGAGTATGAACGGGTCAGCGCAGGCGACACCGGTCATGCCGAGTCAGTGCAAGTCACCTTCGATCCGACGCAAGTCAGTTACGGCAGCCTGCTGCAGATCTACTTCTCGGTGGCCCACAACCCGACCGAACTCAACCGCCAGGGGCCGGACAGCGGTACGCAATATCGCTCGGCATTGTTCCCGGTCAACGCCGATCAACAACGGGTGGCCCAGGCCTACATCGCCCAACTCGACGCGGCGCATGCCTACAGCAAACCGATCGTTACGAAACTGGAAACCTACAACGGTTTCTACCCGGCGGAGGACTACCACCAGGACTTCCTGACCGAACACCCAAGCTATCCGTACATCGTGATCAACGACATGCCGAAGGTCGCGCAGTTGAAGCAGTTGTTTGCGCAGCGTTATCAGGAGAAGCCGGTGTTGGTGAAAAGCGGGAGTTGATGCTTCAGGATCTGCCCCAGGTTTTCATCGCAAATTCGACAAACCGCCGTAGCTTGGGCAAACGATAACGATCCGGCGCGTACAGCAGATGCAACGGACGGCTCGGTGGCTGGTAATCGGGGATCACCGTCACCAGTTTGCCGTCGCGCAGGTCCTGTTCCACCAGCGCGTCCGGCAGCATGACGATGCCCATGCCGGTGCGCGCTGCCTGATGCAGGCCGGCCGAGGTGTTCATCAGCATCGGGCCGCTGACGTCGACCAGAATCTCGCCGTGCGGTCCGCTGAGGCGCCAGCGTTTTTCCACCGATTGCCAGTCGTCGCCGGCAGGGTAGGCGAACGACAGGCAGTCGTGTTGCTGCAGGTCTTGCGGGGTGATCGGCATGCCGCGCCGGGCGACGTAGGCCGGCGAGGCGCACACGGTGAGGGTGTAGTCGATCAGCGGCCGGGCGATCAGGTTCGACTGCTCGAAATGCCCCAGCCGAAATGCCACGTCGAGGCCACTTTCCAGCAGGTCCGGTCGGCTGTTGGTCAGCACCACATCCATTTTCACCTGCGGGTATTGCAGGGAAAACTCGCTGAGTGCCGGGGCCAGACGTTCGACGCCAAAGGTCAGCGGCGCGGTGATGCGCAGCAGGCCACGGGGTTCATCAAGGGCCTGTTCGGCGAGACGTTCGGAGTCGGCCACCAAACCCAGAACGTCGAGGCAGCGCTGGTAGTAAACGCTGCCGAACTCGGTCAGCCGCTGGCGGCGAGTGGTGCGCTGCAGCAGTTGGACGCCGAGCCGTTGCTCCAGTGCGCGAAGGTGATTTCCGACCATGGTCGTGGACATTTCGCACTGCAACGCGGCCGCCGTCATGCTTCCGGCTTCCACGACCTTCACGTAGACGCTCATCGCCTGCAACAGGTCCATTATCAAGCTCTGCTGTTAAATGATTGAAGTTTTGCCGAGTTTATCCAGTTCTGGTGGCTAACCATACTGCAAACACACCGACCTTCACTGGAGTTTGAAGTCATGACCGCCGCCCTGATGAACACCTACCAACCGCTGGCCTTGAGTTTCACCAGAGGCCTGGGCACTCGCCTGTGGGATCAGGCCGGTCGTGAATACCTGGATGCCGTCGCGGGTGTCGCGGTGACCAATGTCGGGCACTCGCATCCGCGCATCGTTGCTGCCATCAGCGAACAGGCTGCAATGTTGCTGCACACCTCCAACCTGTACAGCATCGACTGGCAGCAACAACTGGCGCGGAAACTCACGCAGCTGTCGGGAATGGAGCGGGCGTTCTTCAACAACTCCGGCGCCGAGGCCAATGAAACTGCGCTGAAACTGGCTCGGTTATACGGCTGGCGCAAAGGTATCGAACAGCCGCTGGTGGTGGTCATGGCCAACGCGTTTCATGGCCGCACGTTAGGCACTTTGTCGGCCAGCGATGGCCCGGCGGTGCGGTTGGGTTTCAATGATCTGCCGGGGGATTTCGTCAAAGTGCCTTTCGGTGATCTGGCGGCGCTGGATCAGCTGCAGCAAAAGCACGGCGCGCGCATCGTGGCGATTCTGGTCGAGCCGATCCAGGGCGAAAGCGGTGTGCAACTGGCGCCGCCCGGCTACCTCAAAGCCCTGCGTGACCTGTGCAATCGGCACGCCTGGCTGCTGATGCTCGATGAAATCCAGACCGGCATCGGCCGCACCGGCCAGTGGTTTGCGTTCCAGCATGAAGGCATCGTGCCGGACGTCATGACCCTGGCCAAAGGCCTCGGCAACGGCGTGCCGATTGGCGCCTGTCTGGCACGGGGCAGAGCGGCGGACCTGTTCACTCCCGGCAGTCATGGCAGCACGTTTGGCGGTAATCCGCTGGCCTGTCGGGTCGGCTGCACGGTGCTGGACATCATCGAAGAGCAAGGCTTGCTGGCCAATGTCCGGGTGCAGGGCGAGCGCCTGTTGAGCCGCCTGCGCGCCGAACTGGCAGGCAACCCCAACGTGCTGGCGATTCGCGGGCAGGGCTTGATGATCGGCATCGAGTTGAAACAGCCGATCCGCGATCTGACGCTGATTGCAGCGCGGGATCATGGGCTGCTGATCAACGTCACACGCGGCAAGACAATACGGCTGCTGCCGCCGCTGACGATTGATGAGCGGGAGGTGGAGATGATTGTCAGAGGTGTGGGGCACATCATTCAGTAGTGGTATTTGCAACTAATGACGCAAATCTCACCGCCTTCGATGCTGTAGACCAAACGATGCTCACCCGTTATTCGTCTGGACCAAAAGCCGCTCATGTTGTGTTTGAGCGGCTCGGGCTTGCCGATCCCTTCAAACGGTTCGCGCTGAATTGCCTTTATCAACAGATTGATACGTTTGAGTCCGGCCTTATCGTTCTGCTGAAACCACAAGTAGTCTTCCCAGCCTGATGGCGTGAACTCGATTTTCATTCTTCGATCAATTGCCTGACTTTGGCTTTTCCGGCACGCATTTCGCCAATCGATTTGATCAACCGTTCGGCGTTGGCTGGAGAGCGGAGCAAGTAGGCCGTTTCTTCAAGTGCGTTGTATTCAGCCAGAGACATCATCACGACGGGCTCGCCTTTTTGGCGTGTGACCAGAAGGGGAGCCCGGTCTTCGTTAACGCGATCCATCGTTTCGGCCAAATGCGCACGGGCGGTGGTGTAGTTGATGGTTTGCATGTCGTAGTCCTCGCTGGATGCAAAGAACGTACAGAAATGAGTACATGATGACAAGGCGATACCTACCAGTGGTTGTTTCGCAGAAGGGGTTACTGCGAGCACATTCAGTATGGCTAAAGAACTCTGGGGACGTTTCTGAGATGGTTGTAATCCTCATCCACTGTCGCTGGCAGTGAGAAACCGCCGCGTCGTGGTCATCTGGTGCTCCCAATGTAGGAAAAACACTTTTGGTTAGTCCGGATAATCCCCCAACTCCGGCGCCAGCATCCGCGTCTTCACCGCCCCGTTCGAATTGTGCTGAATGATCTCGCTCGGCTGCCCCTGCACATTGAAAAACACCTGGCCGATCCCGGCTGAATTCCACAGCCGTTCACCCGCTTCGGCATGTTCCGGGGTATAGGGCACGATGCGCATGCGCCGGCGTTTGGTGAACCAGTTCAACGGCGAGCGCGGCGAATAGAGCCAGCGGTTGAGGCGGTCAAACCATTCCAGCAGGGTTTTCGGAAACTCGTTCTTGATCCCGCTGCTGGTGATCTGCCAGATCCGTGGCCCGGCCTTGCGGTGTCGGATAAGCACTTCGTAGACGAAGGAGTAATGCACGTCACCGGACAGCACCACGTAGTTTCCGGGCGTGCGGGTGTGTCGGAAAATGTTCAGGATCACCTGCGCCGCACCGCGATGGGCCATCCAGTTTTCCGCGTCGACCAGCAGCGGATAACCGCACCAGCTGAAAACCTTCTGCACGGTCTCGACCAGCTTCACACCGAAGATCGGCGCGGGGGACACGATGATCGCCGACGGATGATCCAGCAGGTCCTGCTGCAGCTCGCTCAGCGCTTCCCAGTCCAGCAAACCAGAGGGTTGCTTGAGCGCCATCTCGCTGCGCCAGCGGCGGGTGCGGGTGTCGAGCACCACCAGCGCCGGGCTGCTCGGCAACACGAAATGCCAATGCTGAAAGCGCAGCAAGTCATCGATCAGCGCGTCCTGCACCGGGCTGTCGAGATAGCGATCGTCACCGCTGGCGCTCAGGCGTCGAGTGTTCTCCAGCACATCCCTGAACGCATCCGGATTGTTGCCCCAGCCCTGGCACAACATGTATGCGATCAAGGCGTTGCCGATGATGCGTTTGGAGAACGGATGGCCGTAGGCGGTTTCCTCCCATTGCGCGGAAAGATTCCAGTCATCGGTGATGTCGTGATCGTCGAAAATCATCAGGCTCGGCAGATGCGCCAAGGCTCGGGCAACGTTGCCCAAACCGGCCTTGAAGCCATCGATACGGGTTTGCTCCAGGGTGTAGCGCTGCAAGCGTTCAGGCGTCAGCGCTGGAGCAGCAGGATTGATCAACGTCCAGGCAATCGGTGACCACACCAGCAAGTACATCGCCATCACTTCGGCGAAGGTCACCAGGTGATTGTCGGCGCTGCTGCTGGTAAAAATCGGTTTGCGCGCACCGCCGAAAAAACGCTCGCGCAAGGTCTCGTTACTCTCCAGCGCCGGTAACAGATCCGCGCGGTGGTAGTAGCTGGCCGGGTGTTCGTAAAGTCTGGCGCTGTCGCTGACCACGGCACCTTCGAGGTGTTCGTCGAACAAGCCAAGACGTTCGATCAGACAGTGAATCGCCCGCAGCATCGGCCCGGAGACGTCATCGGCGTAGATTTGGTCGCCGCTCATCATCAGCAGGGCCGGACGTTGTTGCGGATCGGTTTCGCCAGAAAGCAGTTGGTCAACGCACAGCAGACCGTCTGCCGCCGGATGATGCGGCTTGCGGCAGGAACCGTGCAGCAACTGATCGATCCGCGAACGCACGACAAGGTTCGGACAACCAGCGTTGCCGTACAACAGATGCGGCGCCCATTCGGCGATGGGCGAGTGGCCGTCGATCAACAGGTCGTAGTCGATGCGGGTGTCGCAGGGCAGGGCGCTGTCGAAAACAACGTCGATCAGATGGACGAACGCATGACGGCCGACGGGGATGACCGTGCATTTCCCGGCATCGAGAGGGATGTCTCCTACACCTTGCAGGCGCAGGGTCAGCGCCAGTGTGCGGGTGCCGACCAGCCACAGGACGATTCGCGTCGGTTCCAACCGGCGCAGCAGCGGGCCGGCCAAGACAGGAGGCAACGGATTCAGGTCAGCAGGTATCGAGGACATTCGCAGGCAAGGCTCAAGGCGCACAGGCTGGCGATGATAGCGCAGCCGGCGCCTTGAACCCTTAAACGAGGCTTAAGCGTCAGCCTTCTGCAGCTTCAGCGCCAGCAGTCGCCATTCGCTGGAAGCGGGTTGCTCCTGCACTGAGCACTCGAAGCGATAAGTGACGTCGTCGCCGTTCATGTTGCGTGCAGTGACCTTGTTGCTGAGGGTGTAAATCTGGCCCTTGAAGCGTTGGGTGACCACAGCGGTGCTGTCAGCGAAGCGCGCCGACGCCGGGAAGCGCAAGGCACCGGTCACGTAAGGGCTGCACATGACATACGCGAGCATCGATTTGTCGCTGTCGGCATGCTGAGCAAGCTTGTCGCGCAACGCGCTGAACGCTTTGCGGCCCTGCGCGTCGCTCTGATCCAGAACGGTTTTTTCGGACATCGATTTCGGTGCCCGGTTGGCGTAGTTCGGCAGCAGTGCGGAGTCGGGCGGCGAAGGCTGATTGTCTGGCTCGATAGCGGCGAACCCCGGAGCGTTTTCCAGTGCCACGGGCGTCAAATCCGACTCGGCTTCCGGCAGCAGGCTGGTGGTCACTTCGTTCTGGGTAATCACCTCTTCGGTGGGCGCCCGTTTCGGCTTATGCGCCGACGGGAACAACGACAGGAAGATCGACAGCACCACCAGACCGACGATAAAACCGCCCGCCGCGCCAACGATGTTGCCGTAAAACAGATTCCAGCTGCCGCGGTTTTTCACCACCCAGCGCCACATCAAACCCCAGGCCGCAACAAATGCCAGAAAACTCAGAAACTCCATGCGATCCTTTCCTTAACCCTTCAATAGCCTGCCAAACAGCACTCACTGGCGGTGAATGCTGAGATTGGGCGGCAAGATATCAAAATAGAGGTCTGACGCCACGAAGACATTCACATGCCGAGATTGGGCGGATTGATCTGAACAAAAAACATGATCGCCGTGATGCCGGCCATAACGCCGCAAAGGCCGGCCAGCAGCTGACGCGCAACGGGATGTTCGACTTGCGAGCGACGGGCCACCAGCATCCATACGCCAGTAAGCGCCGCGGCAGTCGCAAGCATTTCCAGAAGCGATCCCATGACCCCCGGGACCGGTGGCCGGCTGGAGCCGAACAGACCGACACAAAGCTGCGAAACCACCAGGCCGACAATCATGCCGCTGGCCGCCCCCAACACATTCGCGAGTAGCAGATTCCAAGCCCCACGCTGCCTGACGACCCAGACCCACATGCCTATCCAGGCGATAAAGAAAAACACAACATCCATCGTATCCATCCTTCGAAACCAGTCGCGGTACAAACGCTCGGCACCTCGCCGACAGTGGACGGCAAGATAGCAAAATAGTAGCGTCGCGCCACTTTCTTGATTCCTGTAATGGACTACTCATGCAAAAAGCCGCTTCTGTTCTGCGCTTGCTCTGTGCAATCACACTCGCCAGCGCCATTACCCCGGCATTCGCCGCCTGGAAAGAGCCGCCGGAGAGCAGTTGGCAGTATTACCTCGCCAACTGCCAGCGAATGCAGGAAAAAATCGCCGACGTCCAGAGCGGTCGCGTACCCAGCGCCTATGAGGTGATCGGCGACCTCGACAACAGCCTGCGGAGCATGAACCAGCGCCGCTCGAACCTGACGCCCCAATACCTCGGCTCCCGCGAATACGCGCAATGCGAAAACGTCGCCGCCCAGGCCGAGGCAACCATTGCGCAAGGCAATGCCGAGTTCGCCGCCAGAATGAACCAGGCCGCCGAGCAAGGCCGCATCGCCCATCAGAACTCCCCCGAATACAAACGCGCCCGTTCACTCGGCTACAGCGACGTCGGCGAGATCTCCTTCCTCAAACTCCACGAAGACATGGACGGCGAAGCCCGCCTGAAAACCATGCTGATCACCGTCGACGAAATCTGCGGCCAATTCTTCCGCGCCACGCAATATGTGAAGCCGTATGTGATCTATACCGTCAGGCCTTCGGATGGCGGATGCGGCGAAGTGAAACGCATCGCGGTGGTTGGCGGTCGATCCGTGGAGAAGGGCGATTACATTGATGAGAAGGGCGAGTTTCAGTATCTGGGTTGGAAGAAGCTTGTCGGCGCTGATGGGTTCCCAACCGATATCCGCGTGCTGAAAGCCCGTCGTTGAACCAAAAAAATACCGGGATGTTTTCTTGAATATGAGGATGGACAGATGATCGACTTCAACAACAAAGGCTTCTTCAAACTCAAGCAAAACGATGAGTACGCCGAGCGCGTAAGCGCGCTGTTGCTGGACGGTGAGGAAGTGATCGACTCCTACAAGGCGATGCGTGATGGCGTGGTGTTTACCAACAAACGCATCATCGCGGTCAACGTTCAGGGCATTACCGGCAGCAAGAAGGATTTCACCTCCTTGCCATACAAGAACATCGTCGCCTACTCCGTGGAAACCTCGGGCACCTTCGATCTGGATTCGGAGCTGGAGATTTACTTCTCGTCACTGGGGAAAGTGAAGTTCGAGTTCACCGGGAAGACGTCGATGGTGGAGATTTCCAAGTACATCTCGAAGCATCTGCTGTAACGGCAAAAGCCCA
>NZ_JABULD010000096.1:0-14127 GCF_014060985.1 Pseudomonas sp. MD195_PC81_125 | reverse complement strand
TGCTAATGAACTGACAATATCGGCAGGTCGTGATTTCTCCAACTCGGGAGGCGTGTTGAAAAGCGGAGGCGATATGTACATCGATGCCACCCGTGATATCAACATATTGGCCGTCGCAGAGCGTAGTTCAGATATCAAATACCGCAATACTAATGAAACCATCACCCAGCTCGGAGCAACAATTGATGTTGGACGGGATCTGACGCTGAAAAGTGGTCGGGATATTGCGGTAATTGCTAGTGATATAACCGCGAAGCGTGATTTATCCATAACCGCTACTGACAATATGCTCATATCCTCCGCGGCTGACGAGAGTCATTCGTACTCCAAAACCAAAAAGGTAACTCGACAGGAGGATCATGTCAGTCAGGTTGCATCCATTATTAATGCTGGTGGCAGCATAACCATGAATGCGGGTGAAGACATGACGTTGGTGTCCAGTCGTATTGCTGCGGGTGACGAAGCTTATTTGGTTGCAGGCGGAAATTTGGAGGTTTTGGCTGCTCAAGATAGCGACTATTCGCTGTACGACAAGAAGAAGAAAGGAAGCTTCGGTAGTAGCCAAACCAAGAGAGATGAAGTAACCAGCATACTTAATATCGGTACGGAAATTTCTACGGGAGGAAAGCTCACGCTTTTGAGTGGAGGTGATCAGCGCTATCAGGCAGCCAAGCTGGAAAGTGGTGAAAGCTTGAATTTGGTCAGTGGTGGAAAAATTACGTTTGAAGGCGTGAAAGACCTCCACCAAGAGAGCCATGAAAAAAGTCGAAATAGTATGGCTTGGAGCTCCTCCAAAGGCAGGGGAACGACTGATGAGACTCTGCGCCAAACGGAGCTCTTGGCAAGCGGAGGTTTGGTTATTGATGCTGTTAACGGATTGGATATCGATATAAAGGATGTCAATCAGAATACCGTCAGCCAAACGATTGACGCGATGGTCAAGGCTGATCCAGGTTTGGCTTGGCTCAAAGATGCGGAAAAGCGCGGCGATGTCGATTGGCGCTTGGTAAAAGAAACCCACGACTCCTTTAAATACAGCAATTCAGGAATGGGGCCAGCGGCAATGCTGGCTGTAATTATCATTGTCAGCGTCATCACAGCTGGCGCTGCAAGTACCGCAGTGGCTTCTGTAAGTGGATCTCTGGGTGCAACATCAGCCACCGCAATGGGGAGCACGATGGCAGCAGCAACTGCAACGACTGCTGCCGGGCTGGGTAATATCATTGCATCGGCGGTCCTGACTTCGATGGCAAGTACTGCAGCCGTAAGCACAATTAACAACAAAGGAAATGTTGGCGCTGCGTTCCATGAGGTTTTCTCCTCGGAAAGCCTGAAAGGATATGTGCTTGCTGGTGTAACCGCCGGAATTGCTGCGAAATTCGGATATGTCCCGACCGAGCTTCAATTCGATATACCTGGGGTCGAGTCAGTCGCCACCAAAGCTGTTGCGGATGCTCTCGCTAAAACGGCAATAATGGGGGGCAGCCTGAAAGATAACCTGATGGTCTCAGCATTAGGATCAGTGGTCAGCATTGGTGGTGCTATCACTGCAAACAAAATTGGCGATATCACCGTATTTGAAAATGGAAAATTGTCAAAAGTAGTAATGCATGCCGCACTCGGAGGCTTAATGGCGGAAGCTTCCGGAGGTGATTTTCGAACTGGAGCGATCGCTGCCGGCGCGAACGAAGCTCTTGTTGATTTTCTGGCTGAAAATTTGCTACCCAAAGGTCTTGATAGCAATAGCGTTGAGTATAGAAACGGCATCAATAAGCTAATGGCTGCGTCGCAGTTGATTGGAGTTTTAACTGCCGCGTTCACTAATGGAGATCCTTCTGTTGCAGCAGATGTTACTGCAAATGCTACACAGTTTAACTATCTGAATCATGCTGAAATGCAGGCGCTTGCCAATGAGCTTGCGACGTGCAAAGAAACTAATACTTGTGACGGTGTTTCAGTCAAGTATTTTGAGAAGCATTTGGCGAACGACAAGGTGCTTAAAGAAGTATGTGCAGTTGATATAACCGGCTGCCAAGCGGCGTTGCGAGATATTTATGATGCAACGACAGGGTTCATGCGTGGCGATTACGATGTGGACTTGCCACCAGATTTAAAAAAGATTGTTAACTCATTCCATGAGTTTAATCTTGATGCGAGTGCCGAACCAACTGCTCAGGTAGCAATGCCGTCTATCGAGAAATTTATCGAAGCGGTTGGGCTGGATATCAACAATCCAATAGTAAAAGCTGCGGCGCAGGGTGCGGTATCGCTGATTATTGCCAAAAAAACCGGCGGTATGCTGGGGGCAAATGGTGTGAAGCTTGCCGGAAGCAAAACTATCTGGAAAGGTGTGGGAAAGGAAAGGCTTGATGTGGAAAATCCCGACCCAGGCGGACGGCCGGGCCAGCTTCATTATCAGGGTGTCGATAATGTTAAATATATTTATGATCCAGTTACTAACACGTTTGTAGGAGCGCCGAAATCAGTGAATAAGTTGCTGGAGAGACCTGACTTCAAGAAGGCAGTAGAGAAAGGCATGAAGAAATACCTTGGAGAAAACTGATGTTGAAATATAATGCAGCAATGGCTAATGCTCTATTGAGTTTGAGGCTGCCGGAGCATTCCTCTGTCGAGCTGTCCTCGATAATTGAAAAAGGTTTTTTCAAAAAAGATGGGTGTGAGTTGCTCGATTATTTCAAAGAGTCGAGTGTCGGTGTTGGATTGAATCACTTCGAGGATCAAACGGGGTATGAATGCTTTGTCAACTCGATTCATATTGACGATTATGTAGAATCGAACTGGCTTGGTAATGCGTTGCAATTTGCTAGCGAGTTGCTTGATCGTTGGTCAGCTAATTTACATCCTGAAGTACTTCAGGTCATTGTTTCGGGTGACGAATTTGGCGCCATGGTAAAAGCTCATGTCGTCAGGATGCATGAATTTTGGCTGCGCGACAATCTGGATGAATATGAAGATCCGGTGTTAATGGCTACTTCAGATAATAGGCAGCTTAATGAGCTTTTAAGTCAGCTAGGAATAAAATAGCCAGAGAGTTGCGGGAGCTGAATTGCGAGTAGTGTAAATTGGAGGGAGGGTAAATGGGAAGGGTAAATGGGGACAAAAGGGTAAATGGGGACAGACCACGTTTAGAAAACACCACGAAAATGTGGCTTATCTGTTAACTAATTGATTCAATAAGAAAATAATAGATCTGTTTGTTTTTTTACCGCGAAAGACTACCTTTTTTACCTGGAGCTTTTGGTTGAACAGGCGTCCAAAACTAATTGTGACATTCATGCGTGGTGCCTAATGACTAATCATGTTCATTTGTTAGTCAGTCCTCATCATGCCAACAGTGCAAGCCTGCTGATGAAAGGTGTTGGCCAGAGATACGTCCAATATATAAATCGTACGTATGGTCGCAGCGGAAGTTTATGGGAAGGCAGGTATCGTTCCTGCCTTGTTGAGAGTGAACGATATTTGTTGTGCTGTTATCGATACATTGAAATGAATCCTGTTAGAGCGAAAATGGTAATTCATCCGGCAGAATATCGCTGGTCAAGTTACCGTGTTAATGCACAATCAGAACGCTCGCACATTGTTACCCCTCATAAAAAGTATTTGGCGCTTGGAGGGTGGGGCGGGCACCCGGCGGATGCTTACCGCGAACTGTTCAAAAATGACTTGGAGTCAGAGTTGGTTGACCAGATTCGTGACGCGACGAATGGAACTAATGTTTTTGGCGGTTCAAAATTTGCTGTTGAGGTCGAGACAATGATCGGTCGCCGCGTGCAGCGGGGGAGCCCGGGACGGCCGAAAAAGTCGACCAACTAGTGAAAACGTGGTCTGTCCCCATTTTTTTCTTCGTTTTCTCTTCTTGACATTTGTAAATAGGATACGTATGGATCTTGATGATCAAGTAGAAGAAATTGAAACCAAAGAGGATTTCGCGAATTTCCTCCATGCGTTTCGTGAAACTCTGTTGCGACAACCGGATGAGTGGGAAAATTCGACACTTGAAAGGTTTTTAGACGCGATGGAGGCTTGGGTCAATTCAATGGAAGGTTATGCTTTTAACTCTGGCGACGTTGACGTTCTGCGACCAAGCTGGAAAACCTTTGCCAAGATCCTATCAGCGGCTAGCGTTTATGAGTGAAGCCAAGAGCGCGACAATGCTTTCGTTCAGATAGCACTGGTCGACGTGTCGCGAGGAACCGTGGGGAAAAATATAAACGCCCGAAGAGATTCGGGCGTTTTCATGATTGAAATTAGAAGAAATGTCACCGAAACGCCGGCACCACATCCCTGATAAACAACTCCAGCGACTTCTTCTTCTCCGCATGCGGCAAGCTGTTGTCACACCAGAAACTGAACTCATCCACCCCCAGTTCCTGATAGTACTTGATGCGGGGAATAATCTCTTCCGGCGTACCAATCATCGCCGTCTTGTGCAGGCTCTCCAGTTCAAACTCCGGCCGCCCGGCAAATTTCTCTTCCGGGCTCGGAGCGAGGAAGCCGTTGACCGGTACTTCCTTGTTGCCAAACCACGCATCGAAGGTGCGATAGAACCGTGAGATGGCTTTGGCGCCGACTTTCCAGCCGTCCGGATCGTCCGCCGAGTGCACGTGGGTGTGGCGCAACACCATCAGTTGCGGGCGCGGGACGTCGGGGTTGTTGTCCAGTGCGGCCTGGAATTTGTTCTTCAGGTCGACGACTTCTTCGTCGCCTTTCATCAGTGGCGTGACCATCACGTTGCAGCCGTTGGCCACGGCAAAGTTGTGCGAGTCCGGGTCGCGGGCGGCGATCCACATTGGCGGATTCGGCTTCTGAATCGGTTTCGGCACGCTGGTCGAGGTCGGGAATTTCCAGATGTCGCCGTCGTGGGCGTAGTCGCCTTGCCACAGGGCGCGGACTACCGGGACCATCTCGCGCAGGGCCTGGCCGCCGCTGGAAGCGGGCATGCCGCCGGCCATGCGATCGAATTCGACCTGATAGGCGCCACGGGCCAGGCCGACTTCCATGCGCCCGTTGCTGATAACGTCGAGCAAGGCGCATTCACCGGCGACCCGCAGTGGGTGCCAGAACGGCGCGATGATGGTGCCGGCGCCCAGGTGAATGGTGGTGGTTTTGGCGGCGAGGTAAGCCAGCAGCGGCATCGGGCTGGGCGAGATGGTGTATTCCATTGCGTGGTGTTCGCCGATCCACACGGTGCTGAAACCGCCGGCCTCGGCCATCAGGGTCAGTTCGGTCAGGTCTTCGAACAGTTGGCGGTGGCTGACGCTTTCGTCCCAGCGTTCCATGTGGATGAACAGGGAAAATTTCATGACGCTTCCTCGGATCTTTTATTGTTGAGGCTACCTGTGGGAGCGAGCTTGCTCGCGAAAAGCGGTGTAACAGCCGGCATCTATGGCGACTGACAAGACGCCTTCGCGAGCAAGCTCGCTCCCACAGTTGATTTGTGTAGGGCTGACGATCAGGCCAGAACGGGCAGGGCGCCCATCTTGCCGTGGCAATACACCAGCGGCCCGGTGTGCTGCTCCGGGACGATCAGGTTCTTCACCGCGCCGACCATGATCGCGTGGTCACCACCTTCGTATTCGCGCCACAACTCACACTCGATGATAGCCGTCGCGTTGGCCAGGATCGGGTTGCCCAACTCGCTCAATGTCCACTCGATGCCTTGCGCTTTGTCCTTGCCTTTACGGGCGAAGGCGTAGGCTTCGCTCTGTTGGCCGCCGGACAGAACGTGGATCGCGAAGCGCTTGTTCTTGATCAGCACAGGATAGGAGTCGGAACTGTAGTTGGGGCAGAACAGCACCAGGGCCGGGTCCATCGACAGTGAACTGAAGGCGCTGGCGGTGAGGCCGACGATCTGGCCGTCATCGTCCAGCGTGGTGATGACAGTGACGCCGGACGGAAACGAGCCCATGACTTGTTTGTAGATGGCAGCATCGATCATTGGACGGTCCTCGGGTGTTGTGACGCGATTTTTATGTATTTGTTGGTCTGATGGTATACCAGTATTTTTTCTTTGCAAGGGCTTTTCGGCTGAACCGATAAACGTGGTGCTTTCGTCGGAAACTCAGCGTTTATTGGGCTTTCGGCTGGCCTGAAGGCCGCAGGATCATTGAAGATGGCGTATCAGCTGGCGCTGTAAACTACGGATCAGTCTTGTGAAATGTTTGGAATACCATAATATGGTCTGCATCTGAGGGGTGGCCCAGAGTCCCCCCGGTTTGGCTTCATACAAAGATAAGAACAGACAAACTCGAGTTCATGCATATGTCCCAGATGTCCCGGCAAGATCCGTTGATCGAGAATCACACGGTCGACTATGTCCCACTCGCGGAACGCCACGGGAAGGCCCGCGACCTTTTCACCTTATGGTTCAGCACCAACATTGCGCCACTGCCCATCGTCACCGGCGCCATGGTGGTTCAGGTGTTCCATCTCGATTTGCTCTGGGGGCTAATGGCGATTGCGCTCGGGCACCTGATCGGCGGCGTGGTGATCGCCCTGGCCTCGGCGCAGGGGCCGCGCATGGGCATTCCGCAAATGGTCCAGAGTCGCGGTCAGTTCGGGCGTTACGGCGCATTGTTGATCGTGTTTTTTGCAGCGCTGATCTACATCGGCTTCTTCATTTCCAACATCGTGCTGGCCGGTAAATCGATTGTCGGCATTGCGCCGTCGGTACCAGCGCCGCTGAGCATTCTGATCGGCGCACTGGCGGCCACGGCGATTGGCGTGATCGGTTACAACTTCATCCACACGCTGAACCGCATCGGCACCTGGGTGATGGGCAGCGCGCTGCTCGCCGGCTTCCTCTACATCTTCGCCCACGACTTGCCGGCGGACTTCCTGACGCGCGGCAGCTTCAACCTGTCGGGCTGGCTGGCAACGGTATCGTTGGGAATCATCTGGCAGATCAGCTTCTCGCCGTATGTGTCCGATTATTCGCGTTACCTGCCGGCGGATATCGGCATCGCCAAACCGTTCTGGGCCACTTATCTGGGCGCGACGCTGGGCACGATTCTGTCGTTCAGCTTTGGCGCGGTGGCGGTTCTGGCGACGCCGGAAGGCACCGAGGCGATGGCAGCGGTCAAGCAGTCCACCGGTTGGCTGGGGCCGATTCTGATGGTGTTGTTCCTGCTCAACATCATCAGCCACAACGCGCTGAATCTGTACGGCGCGGTGCTGTCGATCATCACCTCGATCCAGACCTTCGCCAGCCAGTGGACGCCGAGCATCAAGGTGCGCGTGGTGTTGTCGAGCGTGGTGCTGGCGGCTTGCTGCGTGGTAGCGCTGGGTGCCTCGGCGGATTTCATTTCGCAGTTCATCGGGCTGATTCTGGCGTTGCTGTTGGTACTGGTGCCGTGGGCGTCGATCAACCTGATCGACTTCTACCTGATCAAGCGCGGCAACTATGACATCAGCTCGATTTTCCGCGCGGACGGCGGCATTTACGGGCGCTTCAATCTGCACGCAATCATTGCCTACTTCATCGGGATCATTGTGCAACTGCCGTTCGCCAATACGTCGCTGTACGTCGGGCCGTACGCCAATCTGGTCGATGGCGCCGACCTGTCGTGGCTGTTTGGTCTGGTGGTGACGGTGCCGCTGTATTACTGCCTCGCTACACGTGGGCAGACCCAGAAGCAACGTGGCGAGGGGATTTATCCCCGATCGGCTGCGAAGCAGTCGTGAAATCAGCGAGTGCGGCCCCCCTTTGAGATATAAAGGGGGCCGCTTCGCGTCCCATCGGGGATAAATCCCCTCACCACAAATGATGTCTGCTTAGACCTTGTGCATTCGTGCGGTCATTCAAATTGGCCATTTCGATCCCCTTTTGGCCCATCACCCACTGTGCCGCGACCCCGCGGTCGGCAAGAATCAAAGCCACAATAAAACGCTGGACTTTGCTTGCCCTTGGCTACTTTTACAGCCGCTGCCGTGTACAGAACATAAAAACCATCGATCTCACGTCGCATTCCGGGGAAACAACCATGGTCACGATGAAACGCATTCTGGGTGCCACCGTCTGTGGGCTGACGCTGCTGGCCAGCGCGGTACACGCCGAGCAGCGCGAGCTGCGGGTCTACAACTGGGCGGATTACATCCTGCCGTCGGTGCCCAAGGATTTCGCCGCAAAGACCGGCATCAAAGTGACCTGGGACACCTTCGACACCAACGAATCGCTGGAGGCCAAGTTGCTCACCGGCAACTCCGGTTACGACCTGGTGGTGCCGTCGAACCAGTTCATCGACACCCAGATCAAGGCCGGTGTGTTCCAGAAACTCGACAAGTCGAAACTGCCGAACTGGAGTCATCAGGATCCGGCGCTGCTCAAACTGCTCGACGCCAATGACCCTGGCAATCAGTACGGCGTGCCCTACATGTACGGCACAGTACTGATCGGTTTCAACCCGGCCAAAGTCAAGGCAGCGCTCGGCGACAACGCGCCGGTCGACAGCTGGGATCTGGTGTTCAAGCCCGAGAACATGGAGAAGCTCAAATCCTGCGGCGTGGCGATGCTCGATTCGCCGTCGGAAATCCTCCCGCTGGCCCTGCATTACCTCGGTCTCGATCCGAACAGCCAGAACCCGGCCGACTATGAAAAGGCCAAGGACCTGATGCTGAAGATTCGTCCGTACGTGACCTACTTCAACTCGGCCAAGTACATGACCGACATCGCCAATGGCGACATCTGCGTGGCCATCGGTTACTCCGGCAGCTTCTATCAGTTTGGCAACCGTGCGAAAGAGGCGGGCAATGGTGTGGTGGTCGACTGGCGTTTGCCGAAGGAAGGTGCGCCGATCTGGTTTGATACCTTCGCCATTCCAAAGAGCGCGAAGAATGTCGAAGAGGCGCATGAATTCCTCAACACCTTGCTCGATCCAAAAGTCATTGCGCCGATCAGCGACTTCCTCGGCTACCCGAACGTGAACAAAGACTCGATGTCGCTGGTGAACAAAGACATCACCGCCAACCCGAACCTGACGCCAACGCCTGAAGCCCTGAAAACCCTCTACGTCGTCCAGCCCCTGCCGCAAAAACTCGAACGCGTACGCACCCGGGTGTGGACCAGCATCAAGTCCGACAAGTAACCACACCCCTGTAGAAGCTGCCGCAGGTGCGATCTTTTGATCTTGTTTTTCCAGGAGACAACGCCAAAAGATCGCAGCCTGCGGCAGCGCCTACAGGGATTGTGTTTGGTTTTCCTTGCGGGTGACGATCAGGCTCAACACCACTGACCCCAGAATCACCCCACCGACCACCGCCAGCGACCATTCCACCGGCATGTGAAACCACGGCATCAGCGTCATCTTGCCGCCGATGAACACCAGCACGATCGCCAGTCCGTATTTGAGCAAATGAAAGCGGTCGGCCATGTCTGCCAGCAGGAAGTACAACGCCCGCAGGCCCATGATCGCGAAGATATTCGAGGTGAACACGATGAACGGATCGGTAGTGACCGCGAAGATCGCCGGGATGCTATCGACCGCAAACATCAGGTCGCTGGCCTCGATCAGCACCAGTACCAGAAACATCGGCGTGGCCCAGCGCACGCCGTTCTGCAGGACGAAAAAAGCGCTCGCCATGAAAGCCCTGCGTGATCCGCATGTGCCCGCGCACCCAGCGTAGCAGCGGGTTTTTGTCGAGATCAGGTTGTTGCTCGGCAAACATCAGCATCTTGATCCCGGTGATGATCAGGAACACCCCGAAGGCATACAACAGCCACTCGAACTGCGACACCAGCCACACCCCGGCGAAGATCATTGCCGCGCGCATCACGATCGCCCCGAGTACGCCGTACAGCAGCACCCGGCGTTGCAGTTCCGGTGGCACGGCGAAGTAGCTGAAGATCATCACGAAAACGAACATGTTGTCGATGGACAGCGACTGCTCGATCAGATAACCGGTGAGGAATTCCAGGGTCTTGCGCTGGGCAATGTCGGCGCCGAACTCGCCGTGCAGATACCACCAGAGCAACCCGGCGAAAGCCATCGCCAGCGCACACCAGGCGATCACCCAACAGGACGCTTCCCGCACTGAAACGCGGTGTGCCTTGCGTCCGCCAAAAACGAACAGGTCCAGTGCAAGCATGGCGAGGACGAAGACGATAAATGCGCCCCACATCCACGGTTCGCCGATATTGATGTTGGTCGTTGGCATGGCGGGCTCCCTGGCTTTTATTGAATTAGGGTCAGGCAGGGCCATGCTAGCGGCGAGTTTGGTTGCAAGAAAAATCGCTTATTTCTGAGCAATAGTTCGGGAAAAGCGAAGTGTCGCGATCAGGGAGGGGGAATAGTGACGACGGGAATTGAGACCTTTTGCGGTCTCAACCCCGTCGTTCTGATTACTTGCCGGCAGTCAACGCTGGAGTACGCGGCGGCACCTGACGCTTCGAACCCGTCGCCTCGAACGCCGAGGCCAGGCGCAGCAGATTCGAGTCATCGTAGGCGCGACCGGCGAAGGTCAGGCCGACCGGCATACCGATGTCGGCCATGATCCCCATTGGAACAGTGACGGTTGGTACGCCGAGATGACGGATCGCCAGGTTGCCGTTGGCGACCCAGATGCCGTTGCTCCAGGCGATGTCCGCCGATTCCGGATTGATATCGGCATCTGCCGGGCCGACGTCGGCGTTGGTCGGGAACAGCACCGCGTCGAGTTTCAGCGTGTCCATCCAGTCTTCCAGATCGAGCTTGCGGGTCTTTTCCAGGCCGCGCAGGCCGTCCGGCAGAGTCGGAATCTCATCCCACGGGGTGATGCCGCGCTCGGCCATGCGCACGTATTCGTCCATGCCGGCAGCCAGATCGCCTTCACGGTTGGGCAGGGTGCCCGGGTCGTGCGGGAAGATCTTCGGCCCGTCGACATCGGCCAGACGGTTGAGCTTCGGATCGCCGTTGGCGCGCAGGAAATCGTCGAAGGCCCAGGCCGACAGGTCCCACAGTTCGTGGTGCAGGAACTCCTTGGAAACGATGCCGCGATTGAACACGGTCGGCGCGCCCGGACGGTCGCCCTCGCAGTTGGAGACCAGCGGGAAATCCACTTCGATGACTTCGGCACCGGCCGCCTCCAGAGCCGCGCGGGCCTGTTTCCACAGGTCGATCACCGAAGGGCGGGTGTTGATGCGTTGCCCGGTCGGGCCGCCGATGCCCGGCGCTTCGCTGGTGCCGGCTTCAGGGTCAGCATTGATGTACATCTTCGGCACACCGAGGCGTTTGCCGGCCAGTGCCGCGGGTTTCACTGCCAGTTCGGCGTAGGACGCCGGGCGCACCGAGGCGACGCTCGGGATCGGCACCCAGGGCTGCAGGCGCCACAGGTCGCCACGGGTGTCGGGGTCTTCCGCGACGACCACGTCGAGCACTTCGAGCAGATCGGCCATGGTCCGTGCGTACGGCACCACCACGTCCATGGTCGGCGTCAGCGGCCAGTTGCCGCGTACCGAAATCACTCCGCGCGACGGCGTGTAGGCGCACAAACCGTTGTTCGACGCCGGGCCGCGACCGCTCGACCAGGTTTCTTCCGCCAGGCCGAACGCCGAGAAACTCGCAGCAGTGGCGGTGCCGGCGCCGTTGGACGAGCCGGAGGCAAACGGCGCGGTCAGGTAGGCGGCATTGTACGGGCTCTCGGCCCGGCCATAGACGCCACGCTGCATGCCGCCATTGGCCATCGGCGGCATGTTGGTCTTGCCCAGGCAGATCGCCCCGGCGCCGCGCAGGCGTTCGATGGTGAAGGCGTCGCGATACGCCACCAGATCGGCGAAGGCCGGGCTGCCGGAGGCGGCGGTCAGCCCCTTGACCAGATAGCTGTCCTTGGCGGTGTAAGGGATGCCGTCGAGCGGGCCGAGGGTTTCGCCCTTGGCCCGGCGCGCGTCGGAGGCCTGGGCTTCGGCGAGTGCTTCGGGATTACGCACCACCACCGCATTCAGTGCGGTGGCGGTGTTCGGGCCGTCGTAGGCGTCGATCCGGGCCAGATAGGCCTGCACCAGTTCAACCGCGGTGGTCTGGCCGGCGTCGAGCGCCGCGCGTAATTGAGCAATGGAGACTTCAGTGACTTCGATCATGCTGTTACCGCCGACAGGTTCGCTAAAGGGTTGGGTCATCAGGGTTATCGTCGAAATGCGTGAAGCATTTCGTATGGGCGAAACTCTACCCTGAACTTTGTCGATTGGCATGTGCTAATTCGATAAATATCGACAAAAGTCAGCGAAAAAATTCCCCCGGCGTCTCGCCGAACTGCTGGCGAAAGGCCGCGATGAACGCCGACGTCGAGTCATAACCGCAGGCCAGAGCCACGTCGGTGACCCGTTCGCCGCGTTCCAGCGGGGTCAGCGCACCCAACAGGCGCAAGCGCTGACGCCAGGCGCGGAAGGTCAGGCCGGTGTCGCGTAAAAACAGGCGGCTGAGGGTTTTTTCGGTGACGCCGAACTTCTCGCTCCAATGCTGCAGTGTGGTCTGCTGTTCCGGATGTTGCTCCAGACTTTGATAGATCTGCCGCAGACGGCTGTCCTGAGGCAGCGGCAGCATCAGGTCAATCTGCGGCGCCTCGGCCAGTTGATCGAGGATCACTTGGGCCAACCGGCCATGGGCGCCGCTCTCGTCGTATTCCACCGGCACCCGACTGAAGGCGCGAATCAGCTCGCGCAGCAGGTCGCTGACGCCCAGCACATGACAGCGCTCAAGCGCCCAGCCGGCCACGCTGCAATCGATGTACAGGCTGCGCATTTCAGTGTGCGGCGAGCTGAACACGCGATGCGGCACGCCCGCCGGAATCCACACCGCACGCTCCGGTGGCGCGACGAAACGCCCGGCGCTGGTCTGCACCTCAAGCACGCCCTGAATCGCGTATGACAATTGCACCCACGGGTGACTGTGACGCCGGGTCAGCGCGCGATTAGGCAGCGACTCGGTGCGCCCGTACAGCGGACGGGGCAGGCTGGGCAACCCGGGAATGCTGCGCCGGAAACTTTTCTCGTGTCCTTTAGGCGGCATCTGTTGGCTCTTCGGCGTTAGTCGGTAATTTCTGCTCACGTTAGAGTCGCAGTCACGTACTGGCAACCCCCGGATGAACAGACCCATGACCCGACCAAGATTCCTGCCCGACAACTTCACCCTGACCCTGATCGGCGTCGTGCTGCTGGCCAGTTTTCTGCCGGCCAGCGGGCAGGTGGCGGTCGGGTTCGGCTGGCTGACCAACATCGCCATCGCGCTGCTGTTTTTTCTCCACGGCGCAAAACTGTCACGCGAATCGATCATCGCCGGTGCCGGCCACTGGCGCCTGCACCTGTTGGTGTTCGGCCTGACCTTTGTGCTGTTCCCGCTCCTCGGTCTGGCGTTGAAACCGCTGCTGTCACCGCTGATCGGCGACAAGCTGTACATGGGCATGCTCTACCTTTGCGCGTTGCCGGCCACCGTGCAGTCGGCGATTGCTTTCACCTCGCTGGCCCGGGGCAATATTCCGGCGGCGATCTGCAGTGCGGCGGCATCGAGTCTGTTCGGGATCTTCCTCACTCCGTTGCTGGTGACGCTGCTGCTGAACGTGCACGGTGACGGCGGTTCGACCGTCGATGCGATTCTGAAGATCAGCGTGCAATTGCTGCTACCGTTCATTGCCGGGCAGATCGCTCGGCGCTGGATCGGCGCATGGGTGGGGCGCAACAAGCACTGGCTGAAGTTTGTCGATCAGGGTTCGATTCTGCTGGTGGTGTACGGCGCGTTCAGCGAGGCGGTCAATGAAGGTATCTGGCATCAGATTCCGCTGGTCGATCTGTTGGGGCTGGTGGTGGTTTGCTGCATCTTGCTGGCGCTGGTGTTGCTGGCGTCGACCTTGCTGGGCAAGGCGTTCGGTTTCAGCCAGGAAGACCGCATCACCATTTTGTTCTGCGGTTCGAAGAAGAGTCTGGCCACTGGCGTGCCGATGGCGCAGGTGTTGTTTGCCGGCGGCACGATTGGCGTGTTGATCCTGCCGCTGATGCTGTTCCATCAGATTCAATTGATGGTCTGCGCGGTGCTGGCGCAGCGCTATGCCAAGCGTCCGGAATCGCTGCCGGAGTTGATGGCACAAGTTGATCCGTAAACGCTGCATTCCCTGTAGGAGCTGCCGCAGGCTGCGATCTTTTGA
>NZ_JABULD010000632.1:0-1618 GCF_014060985.1 Pseudomonas sp. MD195_PC81_125 | reverse complement strand
CCTTCGCAGCTCCTACAGATATTGATGTAGGAGCTGCCGAAGGCTTGCGATCTTTTTGATCTTCAGCTTTTAATCAGAGGACCATCGCCGCCACCCAGCCGAACGCCAGCAACGGCAGGTTGTAGTGCAGGAAGGTCGGGACCACGGTGTCCCAGATGTGGTGATGCTGACCGTCGATGTTCAGGCCGGAAGTCGGGCCCAGCGTCGAGTCCGAGGCGGGCGAACCGGCGTCACCCAGGGCTCCGGCGGTGCCGACGATGCAGACAATCGCCAGCGGGCTGAAACCCAGTTGCACGCACAGCGGCACGAAAATCGCCGCCAGAATCGGCACGGTGGAGAACGACGAACCGATGCCCATGGTCACCAGCAGCCCCACCAGCAACATCAACAGCGCGCCGATGCCCTTGCTGTGATTGATCCACGACGCCGACGATTCGACCAGGGTCTGCACTTGCCCGGTGGCCTTCATCACTTCGGCGAACCCGGACGCGGCAATCATGATGAAACCGATCATCGCCATCATCTTCATGCCTTCGGTGAACAGGTCATCGGTCTCACGCCACTTGACGATGCCGGACACCGAGAAAATCAGGAAACCGACCAGCGCCCCGATAATCATCGAGTCCAACAGCAGTTGCACAATGAACGCCGCCGCAATCGCCACACCGGCGATCATCAGGCTCAGCGGGTTGTACTGCACGGCCACTTGCTCGACCTGCTCGATTTTCTGCAGATCATAGACGCGCTTCTTGCGGTAGCTGATGAACGCCATGGCCAGGCCGAACAGCATGCCCAGCGCCGGAATGCCCATGGCGTGGGTGACATTGATGCCACTGATGTCGACGCCGCTGCGCGCGACGTTGGCCAGCAGGATTTCATTGAGGAAGATGTTGCCGAAGCCCACCGGCAGGAACATGTACGGAGTGATCAGGCCAAACGTCATGACGCAGGCGATCAACCGGCGATCGAGTTGCAGCTTGGTCAGTACATATAACAGTGGCGGCACCAGCAGCGGAATGAACGCAATGTGGATCGGCAGAATGTTCTGCGAGGCAATCGCCACCACCCAGAGCAGGCCGATCAGCAGCCATTTGACGCTGCCGCCCCCGGTCGCGTGTTGCCGATCGACCATCGCCAGCGCCTTGTCGGCCAGCGCATGGGCCAGGCCGGACTTGGCAATCGCCACGGCGAACGCACCCAGCAATGCGTAGGACAAGGCCACGGTTGCGCCGCCACCCAGACCGCTGTTGAACGCCTTGAGCGTGGCATCGATGCMCCAACCACCGGTCAGACCACCGACCAGCGCACCGACGATCAGGGCGATCACCACGTGCACACGGGACAGGCTGAGGATCAGCATGATGCCGACCGCAGCAATCACTGCATTCATTTCATTACCTCAAAAACACGGCGATGACATCACCACCGCCAGACAGGATGAGTCCGCCAACGGTTAACCGGCGGATTGGCAAAGAGGGTCTTATTAGAAGGGCGCGCACTGTGCCGCAGAGTGGCGATGGTGTCAAAGCAACCGAATGCAACAACCGATGAACCACCCTGTAGGAGCTGCCGAAGGCTGCGATCTTTTTGATTCTTGTTTTTTTAAAAAATCAAAAAT
>NZ_JABULD010000385.1:0-6865 GCF_014060985.1 Pseudomonas sp. MD195_PC81_125 | reverse complement strand
TGTGGGATGCCGGTGTGCATGACTTTGCCGACCTGAACCAAATACGCGGACAAATTCGACAAGAAAATCTACGGCATCGGTTCCGGCGCGCCCGCGAACATTTCGCTGCAGGAAATCATCAAGAAAAACGACTTCGACCTCGGCCAGTGGAAGCTGATCGAATCCAGCGAACAAGCGATGCTCGCCGAAGTCTCGCGGGCCGTGAAGAAGCAGAAATTCGTCACCTTCCTCGGCTGGACCCCGCACCCGATGAACGTGCAACTGAAGATGCATTACCTCAAGGGCGGCGAGAAGTATTTCGGCGACACCGGCAGTGTCTACACCCTGACGCGCAAGGGCTACGCCGAGGCTTGCCCGAACGTGGGCAAGTTGCTGACCAACCTGTCGTTCACTCAGGACATGGAGAACAGCATCATGGCCGAGGTGGTGAACAAGAAAGTCAGCAATGCCGATGCGGTAAAGGCCTGGATCAAGGCCAATCCGGCGGTGCTGGACAAGTGGCTGGAGGGGGTGAAGACCGTGGATGGCAAGGAAGCTTTGCCAGCGGTCAAAGCCAAGCTCTGACGCTTTCTACTTGACGACAACTTACTCGTGGTGAGGGGATTTATCCCCGATCGGCTGCGCAGCAGTCGCAAGGTCTATGCACTCGGTATACCTGACTCACCGAGACCGTCGGTTTTGGGGCCGCTTCGCAGCCCATCGGGGATAAATCCCCTCGCCACAGTGATTGGCGCGTCCTGATAACCTTGCCTAAACCCACACGCCGCGAGGACCCATGGCCCTGCCCAGTCGCCACTCACTTTTCCCCTTCCTGACCTGGCTGCCGCGGCAAACCCGCGCCAGTGTCGGCCGGGATCTGGTCGTTGGCCTCAGCGGTGCCATTCTCGCGCTACCGCAGTCGATCGCCTACGCGCTGATCGCCGGCCTGCCCCCGGAATACGGCCTCTACGCCGCGATCATCCCGGTGCTGATCGCCTGCCTGTGGGGTTCGTCGTGGCATCTGATTTGTGGCCCGACTGCAGCAATTTCGATTGTGCTGTATGCCAGCGTCAGTCCCTTGGCCGTGCCCGCGTCGCAGGACTA
Organism: Pseudomonas sp. MD195_PC81_125; assembly: GCF_014060985.1. Lineage (NCBI taxonomy): Bacteria > Pseudomonadati > Pseudomonadota > Gammaproteobacteria > Pseudomonadales > Pseudomonadaceae > Pseudomonas > Pseudomonas sp. MD195_PC81_125. The sequence continues at coordinate 5,782 of NZ_JABULD010000385.1, read as the reverse complement.
CATCACGCTGATTCTGCTGCTGACCTTCCTTGCGGGAATTTTTCAGTGGCTGCTGGGGTTGCTGCGCTTTGGCGCTTTGGTGAATTTTGTCTCGCATTCAGTGGTGCTCGGTTTCACCCTCGGCGCGGCAGTCGTGATTGCCATCGGCCAGTTACCCAATCTGCTGGGGCTGGACCTGCCGGCCAAAGCCACGGCGCTGGCCAGTCTGATGGATTTGTTGAACCACCTCAGGGCTGTGGATAAACCCTCTTTGCTGCTCGGCCTGGCCACCGTGGTGGTTGGCGTGGTGCTGAAACAACTGCTGCCACGCTGGCCGACGTTGTTGATTACGTTGGTGTTGGCCAGCCTGCTGGTGTGGCTGTGGCCATCAATGTTCGGCCATGTACATCGGGTCAGCGCCTTTGTCGGGCGCTTGCCGCCGTTCAGTGGCTTGCCACTGGATCTGGACCTGATCCTGCGCTTGCTGCCGAGCGCGGTGGCGGTGGGCATGCTCGGGCTGGTCACCAGCCTGTCGATTGCCCGTTCGATTGCCGCGCGTTCGCAGCAGTTGCTCGATGCCAATCAGGAAGTCCGCGCGCAGGGTTTGTCGAACATTGTCGGGGCGTTCTTTTCCGGATCGCTGTCAGCCGGCTCGTTCACCCGCTCGGGCCTGAGTTACGAAGCGGGTGCCTGCTCGCCGCTGGCCGGGGTGTTTTCGGCGATCTGGGTCGCGCTGTTCGCGATTTTCGGCGCCGGGCTGATTTCGCACATTCCCATTCCCGCCATGGCCGGGAGCATTCTGCTGATTGCCTGGGGTTTGGTGGATCATCGCGGGATCCGCTCATTGCTTCGAGTCAGCCGCGCCGAGTTCGTGGTCATGGCGCTGACCTGCCTCGCTACGCTGCTGCTGGAATTGCAGACAGCAATCTATGCCGGAGTGCTAGCGTCGCTGTTCTTCTACCTCAAGCGCACCTCGCAACCGCGAGTGCAGCATTGGCGCGAGGGTGAGGAGGACGTGCTGCGGGTTGGTGGCTCGATCTTCTTTGGCGCCAGCCATTACCTGCAAGTGCGCCTGCAGCGGCTGCACGGCACGCGGGTGGTGATCGAAGCGCAGCAGATCAACTTCATCGATTACTCGGGAGTGGAAATGCTGCATCAGGAGGCGCGGCGCCTGCTGCGTCAGGATCGCAGCCTGACCCTGCGCCGGGCGCGGCCGCAGGTGGTGGAGGAGTTGCGCAAGCTGGAAGGGCCGGAGAAATGCCCGATCCGGTTTGAGGACTGACCTGCCGGCCATACCAGACCTCTGTGGCGAGGGAGCTTGCTCCCGCTGGCTGCGCAGCAGCCCAAAGCCGGTTGCGGGCGCTTCGCACCCGAGCGGGAGCAAGCTTGCTCGCCACAAAGACTCTGTTATTGCGCCAACTGGCGGCGTAGCTCGGCCAATACCGGCGCCGTATCCGGACGCACCCCGCGCCACAGGAAAAACGCCTCGGCAGCCTGTTCAGCCAGCATCCCCAGACCATCCATCGACACCGCCGCGCCATGCTCGCTGGCCCAACGGCAGAACGCGGTCGGTTCCTTGCCGTACATCATGTCGTAGCACAGGGTCTGGCCCGGCTCGATCAAGCTTGCTGCAATCGGCGGCACGTCGCCGGTGAGGCTGGCGGAGGTGGCATTGATGATCACGTCCACCGGCTCCTGCAACCAGTCGAAACCACTGGCCGACACTGGCCCCAGATCACAGAACAACTCCGCCAGCAGCTCGGCTTTGTCCACGGTCCGATTGGCGATGATCACCGACGCCGGTTTTTTCGCCAGCAACGGCTCCAGCGCGCCACGCACCGCGCCGCCGGCGCCGAGCAGCAGAATGCGCTTGCCGGTCAGGCTGAACCCGGCATTCACCGTCAAGTCACGGACCAGACCGGCGCCGTCGGTGTTGTCGCCCAGCAGCGAACCGTCGGCCAGTTTGCTCAACGTGTTCACCGCACCAGCGCGTTGTGCACGGGCGGTCAGGCTGTTCGCCAGACGATAGGCCTCTTCCTTGAACGGCACGGTGACGTTGGAGCCACGACCTTCCTGGAAGAACGCCGTGGCGCAGGCACTGAAGCCGTCCAGCGGCGCCAGCAGGGTGGTGTAGTCCAGGCGCTGCCCGGTCTGTTCGGCGAACAGTTTGTGAATCATCGGCGACTTGCTGTGGCCGATCGGGTTACCGAATACGACGTAACGATCCATCAACAGTCCTCAGGCCTGGGCCAACCAGTCGCGGTCTTGCAGGAAGTAGTCGGTCAGGCGCGCTTCCTCGCTGCCGGGCTCGGCTTTGAAGTCATAGGCCCAGCGCACTTGCGGCGGCAGCGACATGAGAATCGACTCGGTACGCCCGCCCGATTGCAGGCCGAACAGCGTGCCACGGTCGTAAACCAGGTTGAATTCGACGTAACGGCCACGGCGGAATTCCTGGAATTCACGCTGCTTGGCGCTGAATGCCTCGTGCTTGCGGCGCTGCACGATCGGCAGGTAAGCGTCGATGTAAGCGTCGCCGATGGCGCGCATGAAGGCGAAACTGGTGTCGAAGTCCCACTCGTTCAGGTCATCGAAAAACAGGCCGCCGATGCCGCGCGGTTCGTGGCGATGCTTGATGTGGAAGTAGGTGTCGCACCACGCCTTGTAACGCGGATAGACGTCCGCCCCGAACGGCGCGCAGGCTTGCTCGGCGACGCGGTGCCAGTGGATGCAGTCTTCTTCGTTGCCGTAATACGGGGTAAGGTCGAAGCCGCCGCCGAACCACCAGACGGGTTCTTCACCTTCTTTCTCGGCGATGAAAAAGCGCACGTTAGCGTGGGACGTTGGCACATGTGGGTTGTGCGGGTGAATCACCAGCGACACGCCGAGGGCTTCGAAACCGCGACCGGCCAGTTCCGGACGATGGGCGCTGGCCGACGGTGGCAGACCGCTGCCGAACACGTGGGAAAAGTTGACGCCACCCTTTTCGATCACCGCACCGTTCTCGATCACGCGGGTGCGACCGCCACCACCGGCAGGCCGGCTCCAGGCGTCTTCAACGAAGCGCGTACCGCCGTCCTCGGTTTCCAGCGCGGCGCAGATGCGGTCTTGCAGGTCGAGCAGATAGGCCTTTACGGCTTCGGTGCGGGTCGTCATGGCTTCACCTTGAATCGGGCATAACTACGCGCACGCCCCGCAGGCAGGGGGCGGCGCAAATGGGCGCGTAGCATAACACCGCAGGCAAGCGTGCCGCAGTTGACGAAGATCAAGCAGGGGAGTTGGATAGGGGGCTTACAAACGACCCAAGGAGAGCAGGCAGATGGCAAAGCGTATCCAGTTCCGTGCCCATGGCGGTCCCGAAGTGCTCGAGTATGTTGACTACCAGCCCGCCGCGCCCGGCCCGAATCAGGTCCGGGTGGCCAACAAGGCGATCGGCCTGAACTTCATCGACACCTATTACCGCAGCGGTCTGTATGCCCCGCCAGCCTTGCCGTCCGGTCTGGGCGCGGAAGGTGCCGGCATCGTCGATGCGGTGGGCAGCGACGTCACCCGGTTCAAGGTCGGCGACCGCGTCGCCTACGGCAGCGGCCCGTTGGGTGCCTACAGCGATTTGCACACCCTGCCCGAAGCCAATCTGGTGAAGCTGCCGGACGAGATCAGCTTCGAGACCGCTGCCGGGGTCATGCTCAAGGGCCTCACCGTACAGTATCTGCTGCGCCAGACCCATGAACTCAAGGGCGGCGAAACCATTCTGTTCCACGCCGCTGCCGGGGGTGTCGGTTCGCTGGCCTGCCAATGGGCCAAGGCGCTGGGCGTGAAACTGATCGGTACGGTCAGCTCGAAGGAAAAAGCCGAACTGGCCAAGGCCAACGGCGCTTGGGCGACCATCGATTACAGCCACGAAAACGTGGCAGAGCGGGTGCTGGAGCTGACCGATGGCCAGAAAGTCCCGGTGGTGTACGACGGCGTCGGCAAGGACACCTGGCTGACCTCGCTCGACAGCGTCTCGCCGCGCGGACTGGTGGTGAGTTTCGGCAACGCCTCCGGTGCAGTGGACGGGGTCAATCTGGGGATTCTCGCGGCCAAGGGTTCGTTGTACGTGACCCGGCCAACCCTGGCGACCTACGCCAACAACGCCGAGAACCTGCAGCGCATGGCCGACGAGCTGTTCGAGATGATCATCAGCGGCAAGCTCAAGGTCGACATCAGCCAGCGCTATCCACTGGCTGATGCGGCGAAGGCGCAGACCGAACTGTCGGCGCGACGCACCACCGGCTCGACCATCCTGCTGCCCTGATCCACCTTCGGCGGCTTGCCAGTCAGGGTTGCAACTTCCTGGCTGGCAACACCGTTCGAACGCGTTCAACACCTCGGCAGATGACACTCCTGCGGTTTCTGCACCAAATGGCCAACCGTCGCGTGATCCGGCGGTTGAACCGCCGCGAGGATTTGCCGCCATTCGGCTGACACCACCCAGTAATCGCCGCGTGCGCGCTGTTCGATGTGCAGCGCGTTGGAGGCGATCGGCATCAGCCCGAATCGCTGGTAAAAGCGCAACTGTTGCGATCTGCACAACGCGGTCACGCCCTTATAGCCGCGTTTGATGGCCCATTCGGTAGCGGCTGCCAACAGACCATTGACCGCGATCGGTAGCTGATGGGGTGTGTAGGAGATCAAGCGGCTGAATTCGACATGGCGCGACAGCGCCGCCGTGGGAGAAACGTGTTGCTGCGCCAGCGATACCCATTCGAACGGTGCCGGAGTCGCCCTCAATACCGCCAGCAGTTGATCGTGGCGATACAGCAGAAAGTGAGTACTGCGCGACTTTATCGCCAGTCTGGTTTCGAGCATCCGCGCCCGTGAAGTCAGCATGTAATGCTGCAGCCGAAGCCGAAATTGTCGATCGATAAACCGGTCGAACTCCTGAGTATCCGCCCCCGCCTCAAGCGTCACGATGCGACACCCGTCATGGTGACTTTTCAACGTCACCTGAAGCGCCCGCAGGTAATCCGTGAGTTGCAAATTCGTAGTGTCCATTCTTTCTCCGCAGACCTTAACTTATCGAAGTGTTTCAAGTGCAGGGAAAGGATGGTTGCTTTTGACAATTCCGCCACGCCAGAAAATCTGATAATCAGGTGGGAAATATCAATGAATACGGACACTTGGCGACTTTTCCGACATGGAAAACAGCGTCATTGCAGGATGAATCGCAGGCACGCGTAGTCTTCCTCGCCATTCAGGCGAGGAAGACTCACGGTAAAGGTTTTCGACGCAGGATCAGTCGGGACGAATGACCTTGCCGGTTGCCAGATCGCGGATCACGCTGGGGTTCTTGCGCCCCCCCAGTTGGCCGCCGAGGATCAGATCGATCTGCCCACGGAAATACTGCTCGACGCGCAACCGCGTGCGCGCCGCCGGCCGCCCCTGCGGGTTGGCCGAAGTCGAGATCAACGGCCCGACCATCGAGCACAGATCCCGCACCTGCGGATGATCGCTGACCCGCAAAGCCACAGTGTCATGCACGCCCGTCACCCATTCCGGCAACAGGTTCTGATGCGGCACCAGCCAGGTGTTCGGCCCCGGCCAGGTGCTGGCCATACGGTCGATCCATTCTTGCGGGAAATCTTCGAACAGGAAGTCGAACTGACGGATATTGTCGGCGACCAGGATCAGGCCCTTGTCCACCGAACGGTTCTTGATCGCCAGCAGCCGATCCACTGCCTCTTCGTTCCACGGGTCGCAACCCAGCCCCCAGACGGCTTCGGTTGGATAGGCAATCACCGCCCCGGCGCGAATCTCTCGTGCG